>NZ_JBTHHL010000004.1:0-103076 GCF_054353895.1 Mycoplasma sp. 394
GATAGGTTTAAAAGTAAATGTATTCAAGACATTTTAATGAATTATAATTACTATTTAGTTTTCAAAGGACTATGCCTAAGGGGCATTTTTTTAATTGAAAACACAAACAAGAATAAAGAAATTTAATTAACATAAAAATATTTTAATATAGCAAGAATGATAAAATAAAAATCTAAAATTTTATGTTTTTATTTTTACAAAATTATGCTAAAATATATTAGCAATAAATAAGAAAAGTTTTTTTTGATATATATAGTTTTATTGTATAATACTATAGCCAATACACGGAGAAGTAGCTCAGTTTGGTAGAGCACTACATTTGGGCTGTAGTGGTCGCAGGTTCAAATCCTGTCTTCTTCACCATTTCGGGGGGTTAGCTCATTTGGCTAGAGCGCCTGCCTTGCACGCAGGAGGTGGTGGGTTCGAATCCCATACTCTCCACCATTTATGGCACTATAGCTCAGTTGGTTAGAGCATCCGGTTCATACCCGGAAGGTCAAGAGTTCGACTCTCTTTGGTGCTACCAAAAAATCTATAAATTCGGAAATGGACCTATAGCTCAACGGTTAGAGCAACCGGCTCATAACCGGTTGGTTACAGGTTCGAATCCTGTTGGGTCCACCAATATGGGTGATTACCCAAGTCCGGTTGAAGGGAGCAGTCTTGAAAACTGCCAGGGGCTTTACGGCCCGCGGGGGTTCGAATCCCTCATCACCCGCCACCATAACTTAACATAATATGAATTTATAGAACATATCGCGGAATGGAGCAGTTTGGTAGCTCGTCGGGCTCATAACCCGAAGGTCACAGGTTCGAGTCCTGTTTCCGCAACCAATGGTTCAGTGGTAAAGTGGTTAATACGCCTCCCTGTCACGGAGGAGAACGCGGGTTCGATCCCCGTCTGGACCGCCATTGGCTCTGTAGCTCAGTTGGTAGAGCAACAGATTGAAGCTCTGTGTGTCGCTGGTTCGATTCCTGCCGGAGCCACCATCAAAAATTGCTATATTTTATAAACTGCAGTAAATTAGTTTATAAAATATAGCAATTTTTATTTTTTTGCTAAAATATATAGATATAAAAAAGGAGAAAAATATGGACTATAAAAAGACATTAAATATGCCAAAAACTGATTATGAAATGAGAGCTAATTTATTAGTTAAAGAACCAAAATATCGTCAGTTTTGGGAAAGTTCTAAAATTTACCAAAAAGTATTATCAAAAAATAAAAATAACCCAAAGTATATCTTGCACGATGGTCCACCATACGCTAATGGAGGTATTCATGTTGGTCATGCATTAAACAGAGTTTTAAAGGATATTATTGTTAGATATAAATCTTTATCAGGGTTTTATTCACCATTTGTACTTGGTTGAGATACACATGGTTTACCAATAGAGCATAAAATGCTTACTGAGAGCAAATTAAATAAGGATGAACTTAATCCTGTAATTTTACGTAAAAAAGCAGCTCAATATGCTTTACAACAAGTTAATAACCAACGAAACCAACTTAAATCCTTGCAATTATTTACTGATTATTCAAAATCATATATAACCTTAGATAAACAATATGAAGTAATCCAACTAAAGGTTTTTAAAAAGATGGTAATGGATGGATTGGTATATAAAGGATTAAAACCTGTATTTTGATCACCTAGTTCCCAAAGTGCTTTAGCCGAATCTGAGGTAGAATACCAAGATGTAATTTCACCATCAATATATGTTGCTTTTGAAGTTGTAGCAAGTAATTTTGAAAATGTTAAAACTGGTGATAATTTAGTGATTTGGACTACAACTCCATGAACATTATTGGCTAATGCAGCGGTAGCGATTGGATTAGATATTGAATATGCCCGTGTAAAAAATAATGGAAGTTTTTATATCATTGCAACTGATTTATTAACTGTTGTTGCATCAAAATGTGGTTGAGATACATATGATATTGTTTCAGTTTTTAAAGGTTCGCAAATTTTAAATTATAATATTGAATATTTAACACCAATTTTGAAGTTTCATGCTCCATTAGTGATCGGACATCATGTTAGTGTTGAATCAGGATCAGGTTTAGTTCATATTGCTCCGATGTTTGGTGAAGATGACTTTTTAATTGGACAAAAAAATAAGTTACAGATGATTATGCATATTTGTGATAAAGGTTATATTGAAAATACCAATACTGATTTTGATGGGATGTTTTATCAGGATGCAAATAAGAAAATATCAGAATTTTTAGCAAACAAATTATTACACTTTGAAAGATTTAAGCACTCATACCCACATGATTGAAGAACTCATAAACCAATTATCTTTCGCGGGACACCACAATGATTTGTTTCAATTGACAAAATTAGAGAGCAAATTTTAGATCAAATTGAAAATAATGTTACTACTTATCCAGCATGACCGAAAAAACGTTTATATTCAATGATCCAAAATCGTTCTGATTGAACTATTTCACGTCAAAGAAGTTGAGGAGTTCCACTAATTATCTTTTATGATAAGGATGGAAAACCAGTTTTTGATTCAGAATTATTTGATCATGTTATAGATTTAGTAGCAAAATATGGAACTGATATTTGATGAGAAAAATCAACTGAAGAATTATTACCTTTAAAATATCAAAATCAAGGTTTTACTAAGGAAAAAGACATTATGGATGTTTGATTCGATTCAGGTGTTTCAAGTGTAGCTGCTGTAATTGAACCGAATTTACAATCACCATATGATTTATATTTAGAAGGAACTGATCAATATCGTGGTTGATTCAACTCATCAATTATTAATTCAGTTGCATATAAAGGATTAACACCTTATAAAAATCTTATATCACATGGTTTCGTTGTAGATGCTAAGGGAAATAAGATGTCTAAGTCAAAAGGTAATTCAGTTGAACCTTCTGATATTATCAATAAACGTGGTGCAGAGATTTTAAGATTATGAGTTGCAAATTCAGAATATCAAGGTGACATTTCAATAAGTGAAGATATTTTAAATCAAAATACCGAAATATACCGTAAATTAAGAAATACCATTAAATTCTTGCTTGGTAACTTAAATAATTTTGAATATTCTAAAGACATTAAAAGAACCGGAATCCATATGTTTATTTATCAACAACTTCAAGAATTAAAATACAATGTAATTAAAGCATATGACGAATATAAGTTTTTAATGGTTGTAAAACTGCTTTCAAACTATGTTGTTGAGCTTTCTAGCTTCTATTTGTCTGTTACCAAAGATATTTTGTATGTTCGTTCATTAAACGATCCACAACGACTTATGACACTTGCAAATATGTATGAGATAGTCGAATTTCTTATAATAGCGCTTGCTCCGATTTTACCTACCACATCCGAAGAAGCATATGAGTTCTTTGATAAAAAAGATAAATATGAATCAGTATTTTTAGAAAATTTACCAAAACTTTCTGAAATAGCATATGATGCAGCATTAATTACTTCATATAAAGAATTTTTTGAACTACGTGATAAAGTTAATGTGCTAATTGAAAATGCGATTAAAGCTAATTTAGTGAAGCGATCAAATGAATTAGAATTATTTTTACCTAAAACATCTGATTTAATAGCTAAACTTGATTTAAAAACATTATTAATGGTAGGAAAAATAACACAGGGAAGCGAATTAAAAGTTGAAAAATTTGATTCATTAAAATGCTTAAGATGTTGAAATCATTTTGATAAAGAAAATGTTAAAAATAATTTATGTAATCAATGTGAGCAAATTGTAAGAGAGTTTCATGAATAAAAAAATAAAAATATTAAAAAACTACTTATCTGTAAATAAAAAACGTATTTTAATAACTTATATATTTATTTTTGCTTCATTAATAGTTTTTTTATTTATAGATCAAATGACAAAGAATCTATTATTTAATCACGGTTCAATAAAAACTTTGGATCAAAATTTTGAAGTATCTTATAATGGACAAAGATTTCCTGCTGAATCTATATTAAATAGTTACACAGTTTCGCCACTACTTGGGATACGAAGCATCTGACACGGTGGAATTACTTTTGCTAAAACTCGTAATACAACTTTAATTCAAACCATTTCAATCATTTTGTTTATTTTTATTTTAACATATGGATTGTTTTTAGATAAACATAATAAAATACGTGCAATATTTGTAGGAATAATATTGGCAGGTGATTTAGGTAATATGTTAGATCGTTTTATTTTTAGTGGTTATGTTAAAGACATCTTCTTTATACCTTTTTTAAATAGAGATGGCACATTTAATTTTGCTGATTCATTAATTTTCACCGGAATTGCTTTATTGCTTATCGGTAGTTTGATACCAGAGAGCAAAATTAGAGACCTTAAAAGACATAGGGATTTAATAATTCATTAAAACAAGCATATATGCTTGTTTTTGTTTGCAAAGCATTAAAAAATCGGGATATAAACCCGACTTTCAAATTGTTTATTTAATAATCTTTGTTACTGAACCAGCACCAACTGTACGTCCACCTTCACGGATAGAGAATTTGGTTCCTGCTTCAACAGCGATAGGAGCGATTAATTTAACTTTTAAGTTAACGTTTTCTCCTGGCATAACCATTTCACGTTTTGCATCAAATTCAACTCCACCAGTAACATCAGTGGTACGGAAGTAGAATTGTGGTTTATAGTTTTTAAAGAATGGTGTGTGACGTCCACCTTCTTCTTTTTTTAGAACATAAATAGCTGCTTCAAATTCTGTGTGAGGGATAATTGAACCTGGTTTTGCTAAAACTTGTCCACGTTCAACATCTTCACGGTTTACTCCACGAAGTAATAATCCAGCATTATCTCCAGCTTGTGCTTCTTTAAGGTTTTTACGGAACATTTCAATTCCTGTAACAACTGTTTTCTTAGTAGGTTTTAAACCAACGATTTCAACTTCTTCGTTTAATTTAAGTGTTCCACGCTCTACACGTCCTGTAGCAACTGTTCCACGTCCTGTAATGGTGAATACATCTTCAACAGCCATTAAGAAAGGTTTTTCAAAGTCTTTAATAGGTGTTTCAATGTATGTATCAACTGCATCCATTAATTCCATAATTTTTGGTTCTCATTTTGCATCACCTGATAATGCTAATGATGCAGAACCACGTATAACAGGAGCATTATCTCCATCAAATCCATATTCTGTAAGAAGTGAACGAACTTCAAGTTCAACAAGGTCGATCATTTCTGCACCTTCATCACCTTCTAGCATATCACATTTATTTAAGAATACAACGATGCGAGGTACACCAACTTGTTTTGATAAAAGAATGTGTTCACGAGTTTGAGGCATTGGTCCATCGGTTGCAGCAACAACTAAGATAGCACCATCCATTTGAGCTGCTCCGGTAATCATATTTTTAACGTAGTCAGCGTGTCCAGGACAGTCTACGTGAGCATAGTGACGTTTTTCAGTTTGATATTCAATGTGTGCTGTGTTAATTGTAATTCCACGAGCTCTTTCTTCTGGAGCGGCATCGATTGAAGCATAATCACGAGCTTCTGAAAGTCCTTTTTTAGATAAAACTGTAGCAATAGCAGCAGTCAAAGTTGTTTTACCGTGATCAACGTGTCCAATGGTTCCAACGTTAACGTGTTCTTTACTACGATCAAATTCTAATTTTGCCATATTAATATTCCTTTCATATTGTTTATGATTTAAATTAATTTAGTTTGTCTTAGCGCTAAAACCAACCATAGCCTAGTCTTTCATCTAGGTCCTGTCCATAAGCACCAATAATTTTAGCAAATTCTTTTATATAATTTAGAAATTGCTTTTTGTATTAATATATTTTACCATATTTTTTATATTCATTAATCATTAAGATTATGCTTTTAAGGCTTTATTCTATGATTTTATTTACTAAATGATTGATTTATATAAAATAAATTATTCAAAAAATCAATAAGGTTTCCTTATTGAAAGTTTTATAATAATTTTGCTGCTTTTGAATCTAAAATTATAGTTACATCATTATGTGTTTGTAAGAAACTAGCAGGAACATCCGAGCAAACAGGACCATTTATTGTTTTTGTAATTGCATCTGCTTTAGAATCTCCATCTGCTAACAAAATAATTTTTCTTGCTTTTAATATAGTTCCGATACCCATTGATATAGCTGTTTTTGGAACTAACTTTATATTGTCAAAATACTTTTTATTAGCATTTATAGTACTTTTAGTCAAAATTACTTCACGAGTTATATCATTGATTTTTGAACCTGGTTCATTAAATGCAATATGTCCATTGATACCGATTCCTAGTATCATTAAATCTATACCACCTTTTTCTGCTATTAACTTTTCATATTTTTTAGCATTTAAACCAATATTTCCTATTCCGTTTGGCAGATTAATATTTGATTTATCTACATCAATATAATTAAAAAGTGTATTGAACATAAAATAATGGTATGAGCAAGGGTTTTTTATATCAATTCCAACATATTCATCAAGGTTAAATGTTGTAACATCTTTAAAAGAAATCTCTTTATTTTGATATTTTTGAATCAATAATTGATATGTTTTTATAGGAGAGTTACCAGTTGCAAAGCAAATGTTTAAATTAGGTCTTGATTTAATAGCATCTGCTATTAAATCTGCTGCATATTTAGCTTGTAAATCTGAATTTTCTTTAATTATAACTTTCATATTTTCCTTAGTTTACCTTTTTTCCATCAATATAAACACTTTTAATATTTCAATTATAATCCATTAATACTATATCTGCTAGATAACCTGTCCTGATTTTACCTAACTTTTTATTTAATCCTAAGTATTTAGCAGCATTATATGATGTCATTTTTACTGCATCACAAGAATTTACATTGATACTCAATAAGTTTTTAAAAGCATCGTGTATACTGATACCTGAACCTGCAATAGTATTACTGTCTTTTAAAGTTATTTTTAATCCATCTTTTATAACAGGGATATCACCTGAAATATTTTCTCCATCTTTATAATAAGCAGGTTTAATTGCATCTGAAACAGCAATAATTTTATCAAAACCTTTATTTTTGATAGTGAATCAAATAGACTGCTTACAAATGTGAAATAAATCGAAAATCATTTCTACATAAGTGTTTTCGCTCATTAATGCAGCCTGAAGCAAACCTGGGTTTCTTGAGTCGATTCCTGACATAGCATTTCATAAGTGACATACAGATTTGCAACCATTATCAAAGAAGATTGATGCAGTTTCAAAATCAGTTGCTGAATGTCCGATAGACCCTATTATATTGTGTTTTTGCATCTGTTTAAATACTTCTATATCTACCACATCAGGATCGAATGATATTTTTCTTAGTGTGTTTTGTGATGCATTAATAAGTTGTTCGATATCTAAAACAGTTGGTTTTCTAAGATACTCAAATTTATGTGCTCCTTTTTTAGCATTTGCAATAAAAGGACCTTCTAAATGCAAACCTAAATTTCTTGCAACATATTTAGTATTTTTACTCACATCGTCTAAAACATCTAAAATATTTTGTCACTGATTTGTCATCAATGTAGGCATAAAAGCAGTTGTTCCATGTTGAGCAAGTTTTTTTGAAATAGCAGAAACCGCATCGCTTCCTTCCATAACATCGTAATTATAAAAACCGTGTATATGTGTATCGATAAATCCAGGAACTGCTATATATTTTGCTTGATTTTGATTTGGTATAATTTTTTGTATTTTATGATCTTTTATATATATATCAGCACAATCAATGATGTTGTTATAATTTATAATTTTAACATTTTCTATTTTCATTATCCAATTACTTCCCTTAAATTATTATGTGATTTTTTTAATAGCTTAATTGCATTTATTTTATCGACTTTATTTAAATGCATTATAGCAGCAACTTTAATATTTTGATCTGCTTCTGAATATAACTTTTGTGCATCTAATGCAGATATATGTGTTATTTGTTTTAAAATATCAATGCTACGCTTAACTAATTTTTCGTTTTTAGGAATTAAGTCAATCATTAAATCATCATATACTTTACCTAGTTTTATAGCAGTAATTGATGAGATAGTGTTTAAGATAAGTTTTTGCAAAGTCGCTGCTTTTAAACGAGTAGAACCAGAAATAACTTCTTTACCTACATCACCAACTATAACATCATCTGAAACAGATTCACAGTCTCCATTTTTTTGATTTGCTATCAAGGTAGTTTTTGCATTAGTAGTTTTTGCATAAACAAAAAAACCTTTTATATATTTAGTATTTCCCGATGCAGACAAACCGATGATTAAATCTTTATTATTAATATTTTCTTTTTTTGCATCACTGTAACCTAAGTTATAATCATCTTCATAGCCTTCTAATGACGCTAAGATTGCTGCATCTCCACCGGCCATCGAGTATTTGAATCAATTTAACTCTCCAAATGTAGGTAAAATATCTAAAGCATCTAATAAAGCGATTCTTCCACTACTACCAGCACCTACATAAAATATTCTACCGTTTTTTTTGATGACTTTAACACATTGCTTAGCAAGTTGAATAATATCTTTTTTCAAATTATTATATGCTTTGATTACATCTTTATTTGATTCAGCAAAAATATTTACAAGCTGTTTATAATTTAATGTATCTAAATGTTTGTTCATAACAACCTCGCAATTATTTTATTATGGAAGTCTATTTGATATGTAAAATAAAAAAATTTTTTATTTTTTATATTAAACATCATTAATAAAACAAAAAATATGAAAAATTTTTTCATCTTAGCATTTGTATATGAAAATGATTTTATAATATTTTAGAGTGTAAATCACTCAGTGAGGTTATATGGATAAATTTTTAAAAAAACTCAAAGACTTGCACTGGTCGCAATGAGTTTATATTATTTTATGAACTTTATTTATTGTCTTCTTAATCATACTTATCGGATTATTTGGAGGTTTCACAGAAAACAGTCACGGGTTTTCAAAAGAAAAACTAGGTGCTCATTATGATGCATATGTTGCTGCTTTCAAAAAATTTCGATCAGATGTGATAGGTGCAATGGGATTCTTATTCTTTCTTAGCTTTTTTGGAGCAATTATTGCTACAATTGCTTCACATGGATTCTTTTTGAAGAAGAAAAAACTTCTTTTAGCTAAAGCAGGAGGTAAATAATGACTACAACTGCTAAAAAAACATTTTCAGGTGGGTTAGCTAAAGGATGAATGACAAAACTCTCACGTATAGGATCAGCATTGATGTTTCCGATTGCGGTGCTACCGGTTGCTGCGATCTTGTTAAGAATCGGAGCAGAATTACCAGGTGATTCTCCGTTTGGTAAGTTTGTGCAATCATTATTATTAAAAAGTGGTGATGCAGTATTTTCAAACTTATACATTATATTTGCAGTAGGTGTAGCATTTGCTTTCACAAAAGACAAACGGGGTGAAGCAGCATTTGCTGGATTTATTGGAATAATGATATTAACCTTTTTAATGGTTGCTTTAACCGATGTGTATTATGGAACTTTGTTTGTACATAAAGGTTATGTAGATACTGATACAGGTGTTATTAAGGATTTTGTAGCATCTTCGCCAAAAGATACAAAATCAGGAACAGGATTTAAAGAATTTACTAGAACTTATCAAGTAGTTTCTACCGGTTTTCATACAATTTTTGGAAAGAAAACAGATGACGTTCTTGCTAAAAATGTACTTAATGGTATTGTAGTAGGTGCTTTAACTGCATTTGTATATAATCGTTCAAACAATGTTACATTGCCAAAAGTATTAGGATTCTTTAGTGGAAAAAGATTAGTTCCAGCAGTTGCTATTATTGCATCAACATTATTTACAATTGTTTGAGCAGTTATTTTCCCTTGAATCGGTTATGTGATTTTTGCTATTTCAGAAGCGATGTCAAAAGCCGTAACATCAAAACAAGGTGAATCATTTAATTTATCAGCACAAGCGCGCTTTACAAGAGCGGGAATAATGGGTGTATATGGATTTTTAAACAGACTTTTAATTCCATTCGGATTACATCATATTCCAAATAATATCTTCTGATTCCAATTAGGTGAATGACCAAAAGAAGGTAATCCATCACAAACTGTTAATGGTGATATTCTTATTTTCTTACAAGGACAAGCAAAAGGCAACCCAGGCGGTATCTTCCAAGCAGGATTCTTCCCAATGATGATGTTCGGATTGCCTGCCTTAGTGGGTGCATTTGTTTATTCAGCAGAAACCAAAGAACAAAAGATTAAAGTTGCTTCATTATATGGTTCAGCAGCAATTGTAAGCTTTTTAACAGGTATTACGGAACCAATTGAATTTGCTTTCTTATATGTTTCTCCACTTTTATACTTATCACATGCAATCTTAACAGGTATCTTTGCATTTATAACAGGAGCATTTGGAATACAATTAGGATTTGGATTTTCAGCTGGATTATTAGACTACATTACTTCAATACCTAAGTCATTAAGAATAATCAACGAATCAGGTTATACAGGCGCATCAAGAGTATTTGCTAACCCAGGATGAATTTTCCCTATTGGATTTGTAACTGCTGCTGCTTACTTTGGTGTAGGGGTTGGATTTATCAAAGGATTTAACTTATCAACACCAGGTCGTGGGGAAGGTATCATACGTTCAGAAGAAGAAATAAAAGAAGTTGTCTCACCAGAAGCAAATGATGGTAGCTTTTCAACAAAAGCAAGAAATATTGTTAAAGCTTTTGGTGGCTGAGATAATATAACAACTTTTGAAAACTGTTCAACACGACTTCGTTATGAAGTTAAAGATGGAAGTAAAGTATCTGAAGAAGATTTGAAAAAAGCAGGTGTATTTGGTTTAGTAAAAGTTTCTGAAAAATCATTTCAAGCAATAGTTGGAGTCGAAGCAGAAAGTATTAATAACCAGATTACATCAAATAAAGGTGCAGAATTATAATAATTTAGATGACACAGATGTGTCATCTTTTTGTATTATATAGTTTTATAATAAGATTGATTAAAAAAAAGAAGAGGAATAAAGAAAAAAATATTGCAAAATAAAGAAACATAAAAAGCATAAAACACAAAAATAATTTGCATTTTTATAAGCAAAATATATAATTATTTTTACCTATGAAAAAAGAAATTTTTGATAATAATCTAAAGCAAATAATTACATCAAATCAACATATAAAATCATTGATAAAATTAACCGATTTTATTAGTTTATATCCTAATGGTTTTTTAGAATTATCAACTTTGCAATTATCTGATAAGCTTGATGTGTCACAAGCAACTATTTCTCGTATTTCAAAAATATTAGGTTTTAGAAATATTCAAGATATAAGAATCTATATTTCAGCAAGATTGCAATATTTAGATGATCGTATTGATTGAAATAATAATGAATCAAGCGAAAATTTATCAGATGTAATTTCTAATATTAAATCACATTATATGTTTACAATTGAAAAAAGTGTAAATAAGTTTTTAGATAATAAATACATTTATAAGTATATTAACACATTATTAGAATACAAAATTAATCTATTTTTTGGCATTGGTGATTCTGGTATGATATCAGCTTATTTTGCTAATAATTTAAGAAAAATAGGATTTAATGTTTTATATTGTAGTGATGTACATACCTTTTTAAGCTTTAATTCATTGCTACAACTTAAAAAAGTGCATGTAACAGTGATATCTAAATCAGGAACAACTTTAGAAATAAAATTTGTTATAAACTTCTTAGAAACAAATAATATTCCATATTCTGTATGAACAAAGAATCAGAGTTTACAAAGTAATCATTCGTTGAATTTATTGTATGTTGATTCGCTTGAGCAAAAGTATCGTATCGGAGTGCTAGGCTCAAAGATTTCTTATTTTATGCTTTGTGATATTATTTATTCATTTTTATCAGTAAAAATAGATAAAAATAAGAAAATCTTTTCGCAGATTAATGATTATATTAGTAGTTGAAATAATTTATTGGATAATAAAAAATAAGGTGCAAACCTTATTTTATTGTAAGTAAATTGGAATGTTAATGAATGAAAGCATATAGTATAAAGTATAAGTGTCAATTAATAGATCGTTATAAATTTTATTAATTACTATTTCTTTGTTTTTTAAACGAAGTGGTACATTAAGATACATAAACCCAAAATCAACATTATAGTTTAAGTAGATAAAATCTCCAGTAGAAAAAACATTAAATCTTTTAATTTTTGAACCTTGGGTATCTTTAAGACGCTTAAGCATTAATTCTTGTGATAATGGTGTAAACATCATTGTGGCTTTAAATCTATCGTTTATCATTGGTGTAACATACTTGTTGAATTCTTTGTTTTCCATTTGAATTTTTTGTAAACCACTACCACTAGCAAGTTTTCCAACCATTAATGTAAATACCATTGCTTTATCTTCAAGATATCTTGTATCTATTTTAAGCATACCGGTATAGTAATGTTTTTCTTCAGTTAGATTACCTTTACTATCTCTTCTTTCATAAACTCAGTGGACATTTACAAGAGAAAGTGGATAGTGTTTCATTAATAAACAATGTTTTGGTTCTTTAACTTCTGATATATATGCCCCACCAGGAATACCAACTGTAAATCTATGTAAATCCTTTTTGCTAACTTGACAATGTCTAAATGCTTCTTTAAAGTCAGTGCTTTCTTCTGTTGGTATATAATCCATTTCATCATCAAGGATATTAAATGATTCAACATATAGTGCTTCTTGGTTTAAGTTTTGTTTTAATACATGAACTAAATTAACCCTAAAACGATAAAATTTTCTTCAATAGACAGCACCTAAAATAACACCAATTAGAATAGAAATAATGAATAAGATTAAAAAAACAAAAAAAGGAATAAAACCATTACTTACTACACTGATAATAATGGCACCGATTATTAAGAATACAACACCAGGTATAATAGTACTTAAAAGAGATACTCAGAATTTTTTAAATGCTTTTTTATATTCATTCATTACTTCGGGAGTTAGAATGTTATTTACTACTGTTGTAACAATTGGTAGAAGTTTTTCGTCTGCTTTATTTTTATAATCAGCAAACTTTTGATAATCGCGAACAACTCTCACTATTTATTATTAAAATAAACCTTTCATTGAAACAT
Source organism: Mycoplasma sp. 394 (assembly GCF_054353895.1). NCBI lineage: Bacteria > Bacillati > Mycoplasmatota > Mollicutes > Mycoplasmatales > Mycoplasmataceae > Mycoplasma > Mycoplasma sp. 394. Next base: position 13,100 of record NZ_JBTHHL010000004.1, read on the forward strand.
CTTGTTTTTGTTGTTCAGATGCTGCATATAAAGGAAGAGTTTCAAGCTTTAACATTGCCGCAATAATTGAAGCAGGATATGAGAAAATTTCTTTATTAAAGATGTTAGCATCTTTATTATATAGTCTTCTTGCAGCTTGTAGTTCTCTTTCTAAATATGTTGATTGATTCATTAATTCTTTATAAGCATCCATTGCTTTTAGTTCTGGATATGCTTCAGAAACTGCCATCAATCTTCCGAAAACACTTGTGTTAAGCTTTTCGATTTCATTTGCATTAGCAACTCCACCTTGACTTACTAATGATCTCATTTTTGCAATTTGTGTAAGTGTTTCATTTTCATACTTGCTGTAACTTTTTGTAATTTCAACAAGTTTGTTTAATGTGTCATAACGTTGTGTTAAGAACACATCAATGGTTGAAGCCGATTCATTTGTTTGTAATTGCATTCTATTAAAACTATTTCTTTTTACAAAATAATAAATTACACCACTAAATAGAAGAAGAATTCCAAGGATTCAGAAAATTACCTTTGATGCTGTTGATGTTGTTGCAGCAGTAGGTCTTGAATCTACATTTGGTTGAAATCCATCTGTATGATGTGCTTCTCTGTTATTAACTAAATTTGCCATATTGTCCTTTCTTTATTTGTCATAATAACTTGTTATATTATACAAAATTTGCATAAAAATTTAAAAAGTCAAAGCAAATATTTGCAGAGACTTTTGTAAGGCAATTCTCTTTTACTAGAAGAAAAAAAATGTGTAAATTCTAAAGAATTTCTATCAAAAATACCTTTTTCTTACCGATATGTAATAAAGCAAACTTCCCATCAAAAAGCTTGGATTGAAAAGTTGTTTGTAAATTCACTTCAACATTATTTAATTTAATTGCTTTTTTTTCAATAAATTCACGAGCTTCACGTTTTGAGTGAACTAATTTTTTTTCAATCAACGATTCTATGATATTGTTATTTTTTTTAACAGTTAAAGTAGGAATTTGATTTTTTAAAGAAGTGATTATATCTATTGATAAAGTTGTGATATCAAAGTTTTTATTAAATAAAATTTCACTTGTTGCTTGCGATATTTTAGCATCATTTTCACTGTGGATGTCTTTTATAACTTCGTATGCTAAAACCTTTTGAGCATATTGATTTGCTGGATCTTTAATATGTTTTTGTATAACATTATCGATTTCATCAAGTGATAAAAATGTGAGTCATTTTAAAAGTTTTTTAATTTGACTATCTGGTTGCTTATATAAAAATTGATACATATCATAAGGTTTAGTCATATTTTTATCAAGTCATAAACTTCCACCACCAGTTGATTTACCAAATTTATTTCCATTTTCATCTGTTAATAAATTAGTTGTAAAAATAAATGCTTGATGATCGTTTCCTATTTTTTTTGAAATCATTTCTAATCCAGTTGAAAGATTCCCTCATTGGTCAGAACCACCTACTTGAATTTTTACATTATAATCTTGATATAAACGAATAAAGTCTCATCCTTGAATTAATTGATAAGAAAATTCAGTAAAACTTAATCCGTTTTCAATTCTATTAGCAACTGAATCCTTTGATAACATATATGCAACATTAACTAATTTTCCTACATCCCTTAAGAAAGTAATTAAATTCATATCTTTGTAAAATTCATAATTATCTACTACACATAATCCAAAATGTTCAAGCTGCATTTTGATTTTATTTTTATTTTCTATTAATTCTTTTTCATTAAGCAGTTTTCTTTCATTGATTTTAAACGAAGGATCACCAATCATCCCGGTAGCCCCACCTAGGATTGCAACGGTCTTTCATCCTGCTTTTTGCATACGAAGTAAGGTTAAAATTTGCAGATAATTACCTAAATGCAAACTAGTTGCAGTAGGGTCAAATCCAGCATATACAGCATCATTTGTAGTTAAATTATTAAATTTATCAATATTACTATGTTGTTTTAAGATACCACGATTATTTAATTCTTTTAATATATTTTTCATTAAAATCCAAAGTCCTTTCCGATATCGTTTTTAGTTCCAAAAATTAAACCATCACCATTTAATCCTAGGCTTTTATAACCCGATAACATCCCAAAACTTTCAACATCTAAAAGTTTGCTTAATAAAACAGCGCTACCATCATTAATAACTGTTCCAGGAAGTGCTAAAACTACTATTTTACCAACCTGTGAATCAGCTGTATTTGTTACAATTTGAATTAATTTATCTTTATTTATATTTATTTTAAGAATGTATAATTTATCACTATTAGGATGATTATTTCTTTCTATAATTTCTCCATAAATAAATTTTTGTTCATCTTTTATAACAAGACCTTCTGTTTTAGCAATTTGCATCAATATACTTTTTTGCTCTGTGTTTAAAGTAAAATAACTTTGATTTTCCTTAATATCAAGCAACTTATTATCAAGCAGATTAATTGAATTTACATTGTTTTGCAAATCTATGAAAAATATTGCATTCTGTGTTCTAATTTGTTTATTTATAACTACTTTTGCATCCACGAATATAATAGATGTATTAGAAAAAAACTTATTTAAATTATTACATATAATCATATTTAACATTATAACATTTTTTATTATAATAGATAAGTATGAAAAAACTAGCAATTATTATTGATTCCTCTAGTGGGCTGACAAAAGAACAAGCACAAAGACTAGGATTTTATTATTTACCACTTATTATCCAAATAGATGGAAAATCATATCAAGATGGTATTGAAATAACTAAAGACAATTTGTTTACAGTATTTAATAAGAATATTAAAAATGTTTTAACATCTGCAACACCAATTGGTTATGCAAGTGATTTATTTGCCCAATTATCTAATGAATATGAAAATTTAGTTGTATTCCCTATTTCAATGCATTTATCGGGCCAATATCAGATTTTAAAAAATCTTGAGCTGGAATTTCCTAAACTTAAGGTGGTTGCTTCTTTAAATCTTTCTTTTACAGTCTTAGATCAAGTTTCAAGATTTAAAAAAGAGTTTGCTCTGAGCAACGATGTAGACTTATCGATTAAAAATGTATCCGACTGAAATAAAAGTTTAGATATTACATTGATACCTAAATATAATGATTATTTAGTTCGTGGAGGTCGTTTAACACCAGCATTAGCAACCTTAGCAAAACTTTTAAAAATAGTTCCATTAATTCGTTTTCGTGAGGGTAAATTAGTTAAACAAGGAAAAGGGAGAATCTTTTTAAAAAGTGTTTTTGATGAAATTAACCGCAAATTAGAGTTAAAAGAAAACCGAGATTTAGTTCTTTTAACAGCAAATGGTGATTTTGATCAAGAAATTATTGATTATTATAAAAATTCTTATGATGGTAACATTCTAGTTTTTCCAATCCCTACTGTTGTTGCTATTCATACTGGGCCAGAAGCGATAGTAATTGGGACAGGTGAAAATATTGTTGATTCGTTGAAAGAATATGAAAGAATATAGTTTTTTTGCTAACGATTTAGAACAACTAAAAGAGAATATTCAAACTTTTTTACCTATAATAAAGCTAAAAAAGTATCTTTTGTTATCTGGTGAATTAGGTGCAGGAAAAACAACTTTTGTACAAGTTTTAGGTAAGTTATTAGGAATAAAAGAAAATATTACATCACCTAGTTTTAATTATATGAAAGTTTATAACGGATTAGTTCATATTGATTTATATATATATAAAGGTGATATTGATGAATTTGAAGATTACTTTGATGACAATATTGTAGCTATTGAATGACCGGAAAAAAAGAATTTACTTTTTGATGCATATGTAAAAGTTGACATAAGTTTTGATAATACAAGAAAGTATAAAATTGAAATTGTATAATTTATTTTTGGATACCACTGGAAAAGATTTTTGTATCGCTTTATTTGACCTTAATTTTAATTTAATAAAATCAGTGATTTTAGAAAATTATAAAAAAAAGATAGATTTAATAGTTAAATATTTCAATGATTTTAATATAAAAATTAATGAAATTAATGGTTTATATATAAATTTAGGTCCTGGTTTTTTTACAGGAGTTCGAGTTGGTTTTGTTTTCTTTAGAACACTAGCATTGGCTAATAATATTGATTTTTATACAACTACGACATTCGAACTTTTGATGATGCAGAATGATAAAGATACTTTTTACACCGATGCACAAGGAAAAAAAGTTTATTTTTTTGATAAACAGATGTTCTTAAAAACAGAAGATATCTTTGAAAGCACTAAAGTTATTGATGCAACAGATAATATAACCCTTGATAACATTAATTACCAGAAAGTTATTTCCAAATTCCTTGCTTATCAACACATTTTTACAAAAAAACATCCATTAGAAGTTGAACCTATATATATTAAAAAACCACAAATAGGAAGTAAATAATGCGTATTTTAGGTATCGAAACATCACATGACGATACATCATTAGCAATATTAGAAGATGGTAAGATTTTACAGTTATCCACAATTTCACAAATTGATATTTTCAAAGAATATGGTGGAACAATCCCAGAGTTAGCTTCCAGAGAACATGTTAAGAACATTGCTGTTTTACAAAAAATAATTTTTAATAAATATCCTATTGAGACAATAGATTACGTTGCCTATACAAAGGAACCCGGATTAATAGGAACCTTACAAATTGGTTTTTTATTCGCCTATGCCATAGCACTTTCTATTAATAAATTGCCTATACCAATTAATCATTTGCACGGACATTTGTTTTCAGCAACAATTGATCAAGATGTTGAATTCCCTGCTTTATGTTTACTTGTTTCGGGAGGTCACACACAACTTATTCTTGCTCATGATGTTTTTGATTTTGATATTATTGGAGAAACATTGGATGATGCAGTTGGAGAATGTTTTGATAAAGTTGCCGTTAAATCTGGGTTAGGTTTTCCTGGTGGTGTTTTAATTGATAAGATTTCACAAACTTATCAAGGTGAATATATAAAATTTAGCAAACCACATACTAAAAATCCATATGACTTTTCCTTCAGTGGTTTAAAAACACAGGTTTTGAATTATATAAATAATCAAAAAATGAAAAATATTGATATTGATATAAACCAAGTTGTTGCAAGTTTTCAAAAAACAGCGATAGAATATTTGTGTGAAAAAACAACTGCTGTATTGAACCAATATAAAGTTAAAACATTAATTTTAGGTGGTGGAGTTTCGGCGAATTCAGAACTGCGCAAAGAATTTGTTAAATTACACCCTAATACTATCATACCAAAATTAAAATATGCAACAGATAATGCAGCTATGATAGCACAAGCAGCATATATAAGACTTACAAATAAAATATATTAAAAAATAACAAATTAAGTATAATTAAATAATATGAATTTATCAAAGATGTTAGATTTTAAAACAACTGAAATGCGAATTGCAGAAAGTGCTTTAAAACAGATAAATAAACTTGAAAAATATGTTTCACAACTTAGTGATGAAGAACTAAAAAAACAAACAGAAATTTTCAAGAAATTTCTTGCAGAAGGACATACATTAGAAGAAATTCGTAATGATGTTTTTGCGGTTTCGCGGGAGGCTACCAAAAGGGTTTTAGGTAAGCGTCCTTTTGATGTTCAGATTTTAGGTGGACTTTTATTAGATTTAGGTTCTGTTGCTGAGATGAAAACAGGTGAAGGAAAAACGATAACTTCAATTGCACCTGTATATTTAAATGCCTTATTGGGTAAAGGCGCTATTGTTTCAACAGTTAATGAATATTTAACAGTGCGTGATGCTGAAGAAATGGGACAAGTTTTTAACTTTTTAGGTTTAACCGTAGGAATAAATAAAGCACAATTAGATCCCGATCACAAACGAGCCGCTTATGCGTGCGATATAACTTATTCAGTGCATTCAGAATTAGGTTTTGATTATTTACGTGATAATATGGTGCAAAATGTTGCTGAAAAAGTTCAGCGAGGGCTTCAGTTTTGCTTAATTGATGAGGTTGATTCAATTTTAATCGATGAGGCAAAAACACCTTTAATTATTTCAGGGGGTGAACAAGAAGATGTAGCAACTTATTTTTCTGCAGACCAATTTGTTCGTACCCTAGACCCTGATGATTATATCATAGACGACGAATCAAAGGCTGTTGCTTTAACTCACCAAGGAATTGCTAAAGCAAATCGTTTTTATAAAACTAAAAATATTTATAACATCGAAAATTCTGAACATATACATTTGATTCAGAATGCTTTGCGTGCCCATAAAATTATGCGTGTTGATGTTGAATATATAGTACGTGAAGGGAAAATCGAACTAGTTGATAGTTTTACTGGCCGGATAATGGATGGTCGTAGTTATTCCGAAGGATTGCAACAGGCAATACAGGCAAAAGAAATGGTTGAAATTGAAGCGGAAACCAAGACTCTAGCGACAATAACATACCAAAACTTCTTTAGAATGTTTAAAAAACTATGTGGAATGACAGGAACAGGAAAAACTGAAGAACAAGAATTTATTGATATTTATAATATGCGAGTGAATGTGGTACCCACAAATAAACCTATCGCCAGAATTGATGAACCTGATTCAATTTATGGAAGTTATGAAGATAAATGAAATGCAGTTGTTGAAAAAATAGCAGAACTTTATCATAAAGGACAACCAGTATTGGTAGGAACTGCACAGATTGAAGAATCTGAATTATTGCACCGAATGCTACTTCATAAAGGGATTCCACATACAGTTTTGAATGCAAAACAAAATGCTCAAGAAGCTGAAATTATTTCAAAGGCAGGTAGTGTTAAATCAGTTACAATTGCTACTAATATGGCTGGTCGTGGAACCGATATCAAACCATCACCTGAGGCATTAAAATTAGGTGGATTGTATGTTTTAGGAACCGAAAAAGCTGAATCGCGAAGAATTGATAATCAGTTGCGTGGTCGTTCTGGTAGACAAGGTGATATCGGAACAAGTAAATTCTTTATTTCTATGCATGATCAACTAATGCGTCGTTTTTCAACCTTTGATGTTTTTAAAGATGCTTTCAAAAGCGAAGATGGAAGCGAAATAACTGATAAAAATACTAAATACGCATTTAATCATGCCCAAAAGAAAATCGAAGGATTGAATTATGATTCGCGTAAATCAGTGTTGCATTATGATGATGTTATTCGTCAGCAAAGAGATTTGATTTACTCACAGCGTGATTTAATTTTGGGTTCACCTAATATTGATTTTATTGTTCGTAGAATGATTGCTTCATCAGCTCGTGCAATAGTGAAAAGTGGTGAATATCAACTTCATAATAAAATTTATAATTATGAAGGTTTAGTAAGTTTTTTAAATGCTAATATCGGTCAGTTAGTTAAGTTTGAATTTAATTTACAAGAAATCAGTGCGATTCATGAAAGTGATTTACCAGATTATGTTTCTAATATTATTTTAAGTGTATATCAAGAATGACTTAAGAATGCAGCCGAAAAAACATCACACGAAGAATTAGTTGATTTAAAACGTGCTACAATCCTAAGGGTTTTAGATAATAAATGACAAACTCATATCAACCGTATGGATAAATTGCGTTCAAATGTGCATTTGGTTCAATACTCGCAAAAAAATCCTTATCAAATTTACACCGATGAAGGAACTAAACTTTTTGAAGCATTACTAGATGATATAGCATACAATGTTATGTTAAGTATTTTCTCAAATCATGTTGGCAAAAAATCCCTTATTACCAAAGAAATGCTTTCAGACCCAGTATTTTTACAAGTTAAAAATAATTTTAGTTTAGATCCTTATAAAACATTGGAAGAACAAGAACAAGAGTTAGTTGATTTATATTATTCTGTTGTCAGAAGAATTGAAGAAATAAAACAGCAGGAAATGCTTGAAAATCAAAATTCGGATTTATCAAAAAACTAAAAACCTGTTTTATTAATAAAATAACGGCATTTTTTCGCTTTTTAATTATTTTATTATCTAAATATAGTAAAATTATAGAGCATTAAATATTGCAAATTAAATCTCAATATAACGAACTTTAATAAAGGAGAATAATTATGGAAAAGTGTTCATGTGGAAGAATAGGATGTAAAGGAGAATGTAAGGTAAATAAAACACATTCTCATAATGCTGTTACTTGCAAGGATGTCAAATGTCATTTAAACAAACAAACTACTGAAAAATCTATTGCTTGTCCAAATTGTGGTAAGGTAGGTTGCAAAGGTGAATGCGAACTTCAAAAAGCACATGTTTGTCCATTATGTGGTAAATTAGGTTGTCGTGGTGAATGTAAAATGAAAAAAGAAGAAGTTTGCAAACACTGTGAAAAAAAAGAGTGTAAGGGAGAATGTAAATTACAAAAATCACAAACCTGTCCACATTGTGGTAAAACAGATTGCAAAGGATTATGCAAACTTAAAAGACCTGAATCAACATGTCCAAAATGTATAAAACCAGAATGTAAAGGAAATTGCTCAACATTAAAACCAGGTGAAACTGCAACTTTTAAAGATTTAGCTTCTGAATATGAAAAATTCTCAGATAATTTAAAGAAAAAGTAAATTGCATACAAATAGTATGCTTTTTTACTTAAATAATTATGAGAAAAGTTAATATTACACAATTAATTTTATTTATTTTGAAAGTTACTTTTGTAGGTTTTGGTGGAGGCAATGCCTTAATGCCTATTATTAAAAGAGAGGCAGTTGAAAAAAGAAACTGAATTACACTTGAAGAGTTTGAAAACATTGTCATTGTTACCAATTTATTGCCAGGCGCTTCTGTTATTCAAACACTTTCATATATATCAATTCATTTATTAGGTAAATGAAAAGGAACATTAATTACACTTATAGCAATTTTACCCCATGTTTTACTTGCTTTTGCTTTTTTAATTTTAGTTAATAAAATACCAATTCAGTATGTAAGAATCCTATCAGTAGGTGTTTTAATAGCAATTATTGCATTTTTGTTGGAATTTGCAATTAGATTTATTAAACAAGCAAATAAAGCAATTTTTATGCCTTTATGACTTACTATTTTTATCTTTGCATTTTCATATAGTTTTTTTGTTCCGGCACCATATAACATTCCGGTAGTAGCAATTTTTTTAGTTTTATTAATATATTCAATAATTTTTTTGATTTTATGAAAAAAGAAAAAACAAATTAAATTAGGAAGAAAATAATGATTTTGGCTTTTTTAGTTGCTCTACTTTTTTTGATTTTAATTTCCTTATCAGTATTTGGTGGAGGACAAGTTTTTATGCCAATCTTTCGTTGATTATGAATGTTTTTGGCACAAAACTTTGGTGCAAATATTAATGATGACCATATTAATACAATATTCACTGTTGCAAATTCTACCCCTGGCGTAGTTTCAACAAAATTCGCTTTTTTTACAGGTTATATAATAGCAAACGGACAATGATGGGGTTATTTAGCAATGTTTTTAACATACCTTATTTTTTGCTTACCTGCAATTATTATTATGGTGTTAGCAATGAAATATATTAATAAGTTCAAAACTAATACATTTGTAAAAAATATGTTAATTATTATGCGTCCAATTGTTGCTGGAATTATTTTATCTCTCGCATTACAGTTATTTTTAGCTATCTTTGTCCCTGAAGTGTCATTTAATAAATCGCTGGCTAAATATGCGATAGAAAAAAAAGAAGTGTTTTTTGTTGGATATCGAAATATATTATTAAAAATATATGTCCCGATAGGAATTTTGTTTTCATATTATCTTGCTAGGAAAAAGTTTTCATTATTTTTAATTATTGTTATAAATATAGCTATTTCATTTTTTTTGTTTGCAATTCCTTTTTCAGGCAGTTAAAAAACTTTTATCCCTAAAATATAGGCATTTTTTTGAAAAAGTATTATAATATACCTATATTTTATTTAACAAGGAGAATAAATGACAAAAAAAGATTTCTTATTGGAAGTTGCTGATAGATTAGAGACATCACCAAAAGATGTTGAAAAAGTACTTGATGCAATGGTTTTTGTTCTTAAAGAACAATTAATTGCAGAAGACACAGTTAGATTATCACACTTAGGTATTTTCTCTACAGTGGTTAAAAAACAACGTACAATAGTAAACAGATTTACAAAAGAAGAGCAAGTTGTTCCACAAAAACGTGTGATTAAATATAAACCTTCTAAATATTTAAGAGATTTAGTCGATTTAAAAGCTTAGTCATCCAGTATATTTAAAATACATGGAAATTCTAAAGAAAGTTCTTTGGAATTTTTTATTACATCATCTAATTTAATTGAATGTATACCCTCTTTAAATAATTTACATAAATACCTTGTGTAAATTTTAAAAAAACGATTTACATGTGAAAAAAATATAACAACAAAAGCTATCCCTCCATTTGAATTGATATTATTTAAATAATCTATTTGATGTTCTTTAAGGTTTGCTAAATCAAAGCGATCTTCGTTACAACTTTTTGCTTCAAAACACACAAAAATACCTTTATAGCAGCCGATGTAATCAACAGTACTTTTTTTGTAAATATTTGAATCTCTTACTACTAATTTCTTACCTTCCTTAGTTATTGTTTTTAATGTAACATCCAATCCTTTCTTTTCAATATAAGCAATTTTATGTCTTCAATAATAATCTATCGTTTTATTCAAAACTGATTCCAAAAACATTCCACGATTTTTATTCATATTTTATTTATAATTAAAATACATTAATGAACTAGAACAGAACATAAAATAAACTTATTTATAAAAATAATTTAAAAATACTGTAAAATACTTTAAAGGAGTTAAATGAAGAGAAAACTTATTATTGGTAATTGAAAAATGAATAAAACTTATTCAGAATCCAAGGAATTTTTTGAGAAATTTGGTGATTGATATTTTTCTAACAATGAATTAATACCAAAAAACATTGAATTTGGTATCGCTGTACCTGCTGCTAATTTATGTTCATTTGTTGTTAATACAGTTGAAAAATTTCGCTTAGCAGCACAGGATTGTTCACAATATGAATCAGGTGCTTATACAGGTGATACATCTGCGAGTATGCTTATTGATTTAGATGTATCGTATGTTATTTTAGGACATTCAGAAAGACGTAAATATCATTTTGAAACAGATGAGTTAGTAAATGTAAAAGCAAAACAAGTTATTTCATACCATTTAAAACCAATTATTTGTGTTGGTGAAACATTTGAGCAATATCAGGCAGGACAAACCAAAGAAGTTATTAAAAAGCAACTTGAAGTTTCTTTAAAAGATTTAGATTTGAAAAAAGTAGTTATCGCATATGAACCAATTTGAGCTATCGGTACCGGAAAGGTTGCAACACCTGAAATAGCACAAGATATTTGTAAATATATCCACGAAATCACATCAAAAGATGTGGTAGTGCAATATGGTGGAAGTGTTACACCAAGTAATATAGCAGAATTATCAAAACAACCTGATATCAATGGATTTTTAGTTGGTGGTGCTTCATTAGAACTTAAAAGTTTTATTGATTTATTAAAAAATACTAAATAAGATTGGCATAATAAGTTATGCCTTTTTTATTGTAATATCATTAAAAAAATAAAAATTAACTTTGTTTTGTTATAATAGATATACTATTTTAAAATTAAGAATTTATATTGAATAAACATAGGAGACAAATGGAAAAAGTAAATATTTTTGCTTTAGGTGGGCAAGATGAAAACGGTAAAAATTGTTATGTTTTAGACTACAACGATGATTTATATGTTGTAAATGCAGGTGTAAAAATACCAATTAACTCTAATAATGGTGTTGATACACTAATTCCTGATTTTACTTTTTTAGAAAAACATCGCAAAAAAATTCAAGGTATTTTTATTACAGATATTCGTAATGAAAGTTTTTCAGCACTTCCATGACTTTTAATGAAAATACCAGGATTAAAAATTTATACATCTTTTATAAATAAACAAATTATCCAAGAACGCCTTAATAAATACAATATTAAAAATGATTCGTATAAATTAATTGCTCTATCAGACCGTAAGAAAATTGGAAACATACTTATGCAACCTATCGGACTACCAGGAAGCGCTCCAGGTAACTTAGGTTTTGATTTTATTACACCAAATGGTGATTATGTGTTTATGTTTAATTATATTGAAGGTGATTTAGGAATTTTTGGTAGAACTTGATTTTTACATTTACCAAAACTTTTTAATAAACGTAAAATTAATGCATTGGTTACTGATGCAGGTAAAGATAAGGGTGGTGGTAGAGCAATTGAAAAATTATATCTACCTGATAGTGTAGAAAAAACATTTAGATTTGCAAAACCAAATACTAAAATAATAGTAGGTGGTTATAGTGAAGATATGGTATCGATGCAGCAGATTATAGAACTTGCTAATAAATATAATCGTCCAGTAATACCTTATGGAAAAGCATACGCAGATTTGTTATTTTTAATGAAGCAAATTCAAGCAAAAATAAGTCCAGATTTTAAGTTCCCCGAAATAATTGATTACAAACAAATTAGTAAGCATCCAAATGCTGTTGTGCTTGTAACTGGTGCTATTGAACGTTTATATACCCGTTTTATAAGAATTCTTAATAACGAAGATGTATATTTAAAAATAGATTCAAATGATAGTGTAATTATGATTGCTCCTCCAGTTAACGGTCTTGAATCGCTTGCAGCTGTAACATTAGATGAAATTGCAAAAAGGACATCAAATTTAGTTGATATTTCTGAAAAAGAATATTTTTATTGTCGTCCGAGTAAAGAAGATGTATTTAATTTGGTTAAGAATCTTAAGCCCACTGTTTTACTACCTGCTCAAGGGTTGTATCGTTATTTAGTAGATTTAGTTACATACATAAAAGAAGATAAAAATTTAGCAAGAGAAGTTAATCCGATTGTTTTATTAAACGGAAAAGTTGCACATTTTGCATATGGAAAATTAATTTCACATAATGGTAAAATTAAAGATGTTGGAGATACCATTATAGATGGTTTTGGTGTTGGGGATATTTCATCAGAAGTTTTAGCAGAACGTGAAGTTTTAGGACGTGAAGGTGTAATTATTATAAATTCGCTTTATTCAGCAAAAACCAAGAAAATTATTGGACAATTACATATCAATTATGTAGGTGTTATCGATGTGCAAGAGCAACCAAGAATAAATGATTTGATTAAAGATACAATTATTGAAATTATTAATACCAAAACTTTTACTACAATGCGAGAATTCAATGAAAAAATCAGAAAAACAGTAAGAAAAAGAATCTTTAAAATAACCGATAAAGATCCAATGATCGCTTTTTCACTAACAACTATATAATATGAAAAAAAGTAAATTATTTAATTCGCTAGGTTTAAAATTCATTGAATTTTTACCTAGCAACCATATTACTTTAGAAAAAAAACTCAAAATTTGAAAGTTGATTTTAATTTTGAGTTTTTACCTTATAAGTTTGTTTTTTTGTGCTTTATATGTATCAAAAATTTTACCTAATTGACTGCAATGAACATATTTATATACATATGGGCTTTTATTTGGAAATAGCATCTTTTTTGCATTATTTTTTGGATTTTTAGCGATATTAGTATGAATTTTTACTTTATTTACTAAAAAGAAAGCTATCAGTTGAGTATCCCGTGTAAATAAAATAGATTTTGTTGCATATAAAAATTGAATGTTGAAAATTTTACTATTTCTCTTTTTGTTTTTTGTTATCTTAACTCATTTAATCCTGCATTATATATACAATCATGATGTAGAATTTAACACAAAGCTTCCTGCACATATTTTTAAAAACGGTTGATATGCAAAATTTATGACATCGAAACAAAAAGTAACTATTGAAGATATTTCAATTTATAATAATGTTGGGGTTGTTTTTGATACACTTATTAATTTGTTTTATTTACCTACATTATCAAGTTTATTATTAATTTTATTATTAATAGGTATAGTCGTTTTTTTGTGTTTATATATCCTTGATATCAAGTTAATTATCAAGAAAAATAAGTGAAATATTCAGCAATATAAGAAATTTATAAATTCGCATAAAAGTTTTTATTTATCAACTTCTCATTTTGAAAAATATCTTGATTTTTTATTTAAAGCAGCAAAATTTTATGATATAGATTACAAAAAAATATCTTTTAAATTACTAGAAAAGAGTATACTTTCCAAAGTTGATGAGCAAATAGTGAATCAACTGCTTAAAAATGCTGTTGAAACTTCAATAATTCAACAACAACAAAATGAAGATTTCTTAGATGAACTAGATAAATTAGATTTTAATTAAAGGAGTTATTATGTTTGACAAATTATTATGAGATGATGCTAAAAAACTTATTGAAAGCAAGCAAAAAGATGATTTAACATTCTTGATTTTTACAACAGGTTGATGTGGAGACTGTAAAATGATGAAACCTACCTTAGATCGTATCGCAAAAAAATATGAAAAAACTAAGGTACAATTCATTCATGTGGATGCTGAAGAAGCAAAATTATTTAGAAACCCAGATACAGAATGAAAAGTGCTAAAGGTTCCTACAATGATTTTACTAAACGGTACTGAAATAGTTGAAAAAGCATTTGAATATGTCCCCGAAGAAGTGCTTTCAGAGTGAATAGAAAACAGAATTTCATAGTTGATACACCAACATCCGTTGTTAGAAAAAATACAGGATTTTTGATTTCTGTATTTTTATTTTTGCTTTATAATTGAAAAGCAACTATAACATTGATCTATAAGGTTGCTTAATCGTCATTGTTGTTGAGGACGGTTGAGGTTTTTATAGGGAGTTATGTTCAAAAATCGAACAAGGAGACAACATTTAATGAGTAAATTAAACATCAAAGTTAAAGGGTTTGACCATGCATTAGTTGATTTAGCAGCAAAGAAATTATTTTTGTTAGCTAAAGAAGAAAAAGCTGATGTTAGTGGTCCAATTCCGCTTCCAACTAAAAGAGATGAAGTTACTATTTTAAGATCTGTTCACATCAACAAAACTAGTCGTGAACAATTTGAAAGTAGAACACACCAAAGATTAGTTGTAATCAAGAACCCTTCAGCACAACTAACCGATAAAATTAATCGTTTAGATTTACCTGCTGGTGTGCTTTTACAAGTAAAAGTTCAAAAATAATTTAATTAAGGAGATCAAATGAAAGGAATCTTAGGACGTAAAGTTGGTATGACTCAAATCTTTACTGAAACAGGTGCTAGTGTACCAGTTACAGTAGTGGAAGTTCAACCAAATGTTGTGTCTAAGGTGCTTACTGTTGAAAAAGACGGTTATGTAGCGACTCAATTAGCAGTTTTTGATAAAAAGTCAAGTCGTAGCAACAAACCACTTACAGGACACTTTAAAAATGCAAACACAACACCTAAGCGCTTCGTAAAAGAAGTTCGTAATATGTCAGGTTATGAACTTGGACAAACAATCACAGCTGACATTTTTAAGTCAGGTGAATTAGTAGATGTAACCGGTATCTCAAAAGGTAAAGGTTTTGCAGGAACTATTAAACGTCACAACCAAGCTATTGGGCCTAAATCTCACGGTGGTGGTGGTGGTTCACAACCAGTAAGACAAACAGGTTCACTTGGAGATATTTCAGGTAACAGAGTTTTTAAAGGTATGACAATGCCAGGTCATTTAGGACATGCAAAAACAACAGTGCAAAACTTAGAAGTTATTAAAGTTGATACTGATAATAATATTTTATTAGTAAAAGGTTCAATTCCGGGACCTAAAAAATCATTTGTTATGATTCGTAAAGCAGTAAAAGGATTACCAGATCATAAAGAAGTTAAATTAGTTAATGTAGCAGAAGTGCAATTAATGAATGAATTAATTGAACATGCTAAAAAATACAATATTGAAGTTTCTGTGGGTATGACATCTGTGCAACTTAAGGCATTGATTGATGAAGCAGAGGCTAAGGAAGGAGAAGAATAGTTATGGCTGAAACTAAAAGCAAAAAAACTGAAAACACAAAACCTGTAACTAAAAAAACTCCAGATGCAAAAGTAGCAAATAAGCCTGCTTCTAAATCAACTTCAAAGAAAACAAATTCAGATGCTAAAAAAACAAATATAAATAAAGAAGTTAAATCTACCAATGAAACATCAAAGCAAACAAAAACAACTTCCAAATCTGCTCCTAAGTCAGCAAAGATTTCTGTTGTAAAAGAAACTGTTGTTAAAAAAGACTTTTATGCACAATTACCAAAATCACTTTTTGGTTCTGAAAAAATTTACACCCAAGCAGTTTTTGATACCATTTTATCTGAAAGAGCATCAAGAAGACAGGGCACACACCAAGTTAAAAACCGTGCTCAAGTAAGCGGAAGTGGTAAAAAACCATGAAGACAAAAAGGGACAGGAAGAGCTCGTCATAGTTCAACCAGATCACCAATTTGAGTAGGTGGTGGTAGAGCATTTGGACCACAAGCAAACAAAAACTATTCACTTAAAGTTAATAAGAAAGTTAAATTTGCAGCATTTGTTTCTGCACTAACCTTATTAGCAAATGATAAAGCAGTTATTATTAACGATTTATCATTAGATGCAATCAAAACTAAAGCATTAGTTGCAAAATTAAAGGAATTAGAAGTAGATCACTTAAAACGTATATTAATCGTTACTGAAAGTCCTATTGTATATAAATCTGCTGCGAACTTGCAAAATGTTTCAACATCAAAAGCAAACTCTTTATCAGTTGAACAATTAATTGGAGCAGATGTATTAATTGTTTCAAACGAAAGTCTTAAATTGCTAGAAAGTAGAGTTAAATAATGGAATTAACTAAAGTTATTAAAGCACCTATTCTTTCAGAAAAAACAGATATTTTAAGAACAAAAAACAATATATATGTTTTTAAGGTTGATTATGCTGCAAATAAATACCAAATAAAAGAAGCAATTGAAACAATTTTTCAAGTAGAAGTTGAAAGTGTAAATACAATAAAAGTTAATAAAAAAGCAAAGAATGTAGGACGTTATCATGGTTTCACTAATCGTTATAAGAAAGCAATGGTTACCTTAAAAGATGGACAAACCATGAACTACTTGCCTAACGAAAGTGAATTAAAAGCAGATGATAATTCACAACAAAAAGTAGAAGAAAAAGCAGCAAAGGCTAAAAAATCAGCCGATGTTGAAGCAAAAGTAGCACAAAAATTAGCTGCTAAAAAAACAGTAGCAACTAAAACTGCTTCAGTTGCTAAGAAAACTACCACAAAACGTAAAATCGGTGGTGAATAATCTTCTTATAATTAATGAATGGGAATGATATTCATTAATTTATTAAGTTTACAGAGCGGAAATTACTGCTTAAAAGAAAGATCCGCAACTATTTTTAAGCAAGGAGACAAAATAAATGGCATTAAAACATTATAAGCCAACTACCAATGGTCGTAGAAATATGTCTTCATTAGATTTTAAAACAAATCTTTCAGGTCATGAACCAGAAAAATCATTGTTGGTAAATTTAAAAAACCATGCTGGTCGTAACAATCAAGGGAAGATCACTGTTAGACATCGTGGAGGACGTGTCAAAAGATTCTACAGAATCATTGATTTTAAACGTAACAAAGATAATATCCCTGCTATCGTTAAAACAATCGAATACGATCCAAACAGATCAGCAAATATTTGTTTGTTAGCATATGCAGACGGAGAAAAAAGATATATTTTAGCACCTAAAGGGATTGTTTTAGGTCAAAAAGTTCTCTCAGGAGAAAATGTTGATATTGTAGTAGGGAATGCACTACCATTAGCATTTATCCCAGAGGGTACATTCGTGCATAACATTGAAATGCAACCAGGAGGGGGAGGTATTATTGCTCGTAGTGCAGGTACTTCTGCACAAATTCTTGGTAAGGATGATGATGGAAAATATGTAGTGTTAAAACTTAAATCAGGTGAAACACGTCGTATTTTAGCTCGTTGTCGTGCTACCGTTGGTGTAGTAGGTAACGAAGAACACTTACTTGTTAATGTTGGTAAAGCTGGAATCAATAGACATAAAGGAATTAGACCTACCGTACGTGGTTCAGTAATGAACCCAGTAGACCACCCACATGGGGGAGGGGAAGGAAAACAACCAGTTGGTCGTAAAGCTCCACTTACTCCTTGAGGTAAAAAAGCACTTGGTGTGAAAACCAGAAAAACAAAGAAATCTTCAAATAAACTTATTTTAAGAAGAAGAAAGGATGCTAAATAATGTCACGTAGTTTGAAAAAAGGACCTTTTGCAGACGATCACTTACTTAAAAAAGTTGATGCAATCGTTGAAGGAAAAGCACCTAAAAAACCAATCAAGACATGATCAAGAAGATCAACAATTTTCCCTAGTTTCGTTGGATTAACATTTGCAGTTCATAACGGAAAATCATTTATCGAAGTATATGTAACCGATGATATGGTAGGACATAAACTTGGAGAATTCTCTCCAACTCGTACTTTTTCAGGTCACGGCGCAGATAAAGGTAAGAAGAAATAATGGCACAACAAGCTATAGCAAGTGTTAAACTTCAAAGAGTAAGTAGTTCAAAAGCAAAATTAGTGGCTAATTTATTTAGAGGAAAAGATGTTTCAATTGCTTTAGGGCTTTTAAGAAACACATCAAAAAAATCAGCACCAATTTTTATGAAGCTACTTAACTCAGCAATTGCAAATGCAACTAACAACCACGGAATGAATGCATCGAAATTATTTGTTAAAGAAGTTTATGTCAATGAAGGACCAACTCTTAAAAGATTTCAACCAAGAAGCCAAGGTCGTGCTTATTCAATTTTTAAACGCACATCAAACCTTAAAATTGTTTTAGAGGAGAGAAACTAATGGGACAAAAAGTTAATCCAAATGGGTTCCGTTATGGAATTACTAAGGCACACAATACAGTATGATTTGCTGAAAAAGCAAATTATGGTGATTATTTAGTTGAGGATGCTAAAATCTATAAGTTTTTCGATAAATTAGTGCGTCAATATCAAATTGGTAGAGTTCAAATTAAAAGAAATAAAGATAATAAAGTTACTGTATTCTTGCACACTGCAAAACCAGCAGCAGTTTTAGGTCAAGAAGGTAAAAACATCCAAGAACTTACATTAAAGGTTCAAAAATTCGTAAAAAACAAACACTTGAACCTTAGAATTCAAGTTGTTGAACTTAAAAAACCAGATTTAAATGCAAGATTATTAGCAGAAATGATTGCTACTAAGCTTGAAAATCGTGACAGTTTCCGTCAAGCACAAAAAATAGCAATGCGTGCTGCTTTAAAATCTGGAGCCAAAGGTGTTAAGACAATGGTATCAGGACGTTTAAATGGTGTTGATATGGCTCGTACAGAAGGTTATTCTGATGGAGAAATGCGTCTTCATACTTTAAGACAAAATGTTGACTATGCAACAGCAACTGCTCGCACTACTTATGGAGCAATTGGGGTTAAGGTTTGAATTTCACTTGGTGAAATTTTGGAAGGAGATGATAAATATGCTTCAACCAAAAAGAACTAAATATCGTAAACCATTTGTGGTTCAGCATGACAAACGTAAGGCAACCAAAGGAAACACAGTGAATTTTGGTGAATATGGTTTACAAGCAGTTACATCTGCATGAGTAACTGCACGTCAAATTGAGTCAGCTCGTATTGCTGCTACTCGTAGAATGGGTCGTGAAGGACAAGTTATTATTCGTATTTTCCCTCACTTTTCAAAAACTTCTAAACCAATTGGAGTTCGTATGGGTTCAGGAAAAGGAGCTCCTGAACTATGATATACAGCAGTTAAAATTAATACAATGATGTTTGAGGTAAGTGGAGTTTCTGAAGAAGTGGCTCGCGATGCCCTTCGTTTAGCTGGACATAAATTACCAGTTAAATGAAAAATTGTTAAAAAAGAAGGAGTACAATAATGCTTTTTAAAGATTTACAAAAGAAGTCAAAGCAAGAATTACAAGAATTAGTGCTTAAATTAAAAGCAGAATTATTCACTCTTAGATACCGTAATGTTACTGGTGATTTGAAAGAAACACACAAAATTAAAGTTTTAAGAACTGATATTGCAAAAGCACTCACAGCATTAAACCAAAAAAAGGATACAAAATAATATGGAACGAAATACTAGAAAAACATTAACAGGAACAGTTGTTTCGGCGGGGAAAGCTGCTAAAACCATTATTGTTGCTGTTGATACTTTTAAAAAGCACCCACTTTATGCAAAACGTTTTAAATCTACTAAAAGATTTGCAGTACATGATGAAAATCATCAAGCAGCATTAAATGATGTGGTAGTTATTATGGAAACTAGACCGCTTTCTAAAACTAAACACTTCAGATTGGTTTCAATTAAAGAGAAAGCCTTAGAAGGAAATAAATAATGCTAATTGAATTATCAAAAGCAAATGTTGCTGATAACTCAGGTGCAAAAGAAATCGGTGTAATTCGTATTTTAGGTGGGGCAAAGAAAAAAGTTGCTAATATCGGTGATATAATCGTGTGTTCTGTAAAAAAAGCTATTCCTACTGGAATGGTAAAGGAAGGTCAAGTTGTGAAAGCGGTTGTAGTTCGTTCAAGATACGGAATACACCGTAATAATGGTTCATATATTCGTTTTGATGATAATGCTGTAGTACTTTTAAAAGAAGATTTAACACCAAGAGGAACACGGGTATTTGGACCAGTTGCTCGTGAATTGCGTGACAAGTTTCCAAAAATAGTTTCATTAGCACCGGAAGTTTTATAAGGAGTTAATTTATGTCAAAAATTAAGTTCAAAAGAAATGATCCAGTTATAGTTATTGCTGGAAGCGAAAAAGGTAAAACTGGAACTATTGAAAAAGTATTACATTCACAAAACCGTGTTATCATCAAAGATGTTAATATTGTAACTAAACACAACAAACCTAGCCAAAAAAATCAAGACGGTTCAATTAAAGAGATGGCTGCTCCAATTCATGTATCAAATGTTGCTTATTTAGCAAAAAAAGCCACAAAATCACAACCAAACATTGCTTCAAAACTTGGATATAGAATTAATAAAGATGGTAAAAAAGTAAGATTTGTTAAAAAAACCAATAAGGATATTAATTAATTATGCTAAAAGATGTTTATGTTAAAAAAGCAGTTCCTACTTTAAAAGAAAAATACCAATACTCATCAATAATGCAAGTTCCAAGAATAGAAAAAATCGTATTGAATATGACTGCAGGTAAAGAGGTTTCAAACTCAAAAGCAATCGAAGAAGTTTTAAACGAATTAACCATTATTTCAGGACAAAAACCATTCCAAACTAAAGCTAAAAAGTCAAATGCTTCATGAAAGCTTCGTGAAGGGATGCCTATGGGTGGTAAAGTTACTTTACGCAGAGGTCGTATGTGAGACTTTTTAGAAAAATTAATTCATGTTGCGATGCCACGGATTCGCGATTTCCGTGGGGCAAATCCTAGAGCATTTGATGGAAGAGGAAACTTTGCTTTAGGGATTAAAGAGGAAATTATTTTCCCAGAAATTGAATTTGATAAAATTCGTCGCATTAAAGGACTTGATGTCCTAATCGTAACTACAGCAAACACAGATGCAGAAGCACGTAGTTTATTAGAATTACTAGGTATACCATTCGAGAAAAAAGGAGCTAAATAATGGCGAGAAAAGCATTAATTGTTAAAGCAAAACGTCATCCTAAATTCTCATCACGTGCTTATACACGTTGTGAATTATGTGGACGTCCACATGCGGTTTTAAGAAAATATAAAGTATGTCGTATCTGCTTTAGAACCTTAGCACATGAAGGTAAAATTCCAGGTATGAAGAAAGCGAGTTGATAATTATGTTTATAACAGATCCTATTTCAGATTTAGTGGTTCGTATTAAAAATGCCAACGCGCGTAGACATAAAACCGTTTCAATTCCTTTTTCTAAGAAAAAAGAAGCAATTGTAAAACTTTTTGAATCACAAGGATACATTGCTTCTTATGCAGTTGAAGGTGAAGGTATAGATAAGCAAATTGTAGTTACATTAAAATATAAAAAAGGACAATCAGCGATTGTTGGGATTAAAAGGGTTTCGAAACCTGGTTTACGTGTGTATGTTAAATCAGATGAAATTCCTTCTATTATTTCAGGTTATGGTACTGTAATTATTTCTACATCTAAAGGTTTAATGACTGGAAAAGAAGCAAGAAAGGAAAATGTAGGTGGTGAAATTATTGCCTACATTTGATAAGGTTTAGGATATGTCTCGTGTTGGAAATCGTGTTTTAACTATTCCTGCAGGGGTAACCTTTAAAATGGATGCTGATGTTGTTACTATCAGTGGTCCATTAGGAACTTTATCAAGAAAATTCAGTCCACTTATTTCAATTCATGTTGATGGGAATAAAGTATCAACCGTTCGTGCGAACGAAGAAAAAATTACTAAACAACTACACGGAACCACCAATGCACATATTGCAAATATGTTATTAGGAGTTTCAAAAGGATTTCAAAAAGATCTTGAAATTAAGGGTGTTGGATACAAAGCAGTTTTAACAGGAAATAAGCTAGATGTATCAGCTGGATACAGTCATATTGTTTCATTAACAGTTCCAGCAGATGTTAAAGTTGTAGTTAGTCCTAAACAAACCGAAGTTTCAGTTTTAGGTATTGACAAGCAAAGTGTTGGGCATTTTGCATCAGTAATTCGTGCAGTAAGAACCCCAAGTGTATATTCAGGTAAGGGGATTTCATATAAAGGTGAAAAAATTAGACGTAAGGAAGGGAAAACTGCTTCTAAATAGTAAGCAGCAAATATGGCGAAATTATCAAGAAATCAAGCACGTAAACTTAAGCATAATCGTGCCCGTCATTACATTGTTGGTAGTGCAAGCAAACCACGTTTAAATGTTTTTAAATCACACCAAAACTTATATGCGCAACTAATCGATGATTCAAAAAGAGTTACATTAGCATCAGCATCCACTTTATCTTTACCAGGATATGGTGGAAATATTACTGCTGCAAGTAAATTAGGTGATTTAATGGGAGAAAAAATCTTAAAACTTAATCTTTCAGAAGTTGTTTTTGATCGTGGTGGATATTTATATCACGGAAGAATCAAAGCATTTGCAGATGCAGTTAGAGCAAAAGGAGTTAAATTCTAGTTATGGAAAACCAAAAAGAAAATAAAGAACCTAAAAAAGATTATAAGGTTGTCAGACCAACAACCGGAACTAAGGAAGTTAGACCTCGCAGAAATATTAACCACAAGCCATCAAACTCATCAGAACAAAAACCAGTTCATACAAATGCAACTGACAGACCAAACCGTGGGTCAAAAACAGAAAACCGTTTTAAAAAACCAGCAAACCGTGACAATCGTCGCAATAAAGAAGTTTCTGAATACAGCGAAAAAGTAATCGATATTGCTCGTGTTACCAAAGTTGTTAAAGGTGGAAGAAGATTTAGTTTCTCTGCTTTTGTGGTAATAGGGAATAAAAAAGGTAGTGTAGGTTATGGACACGGAAAAGCTAATGAAGTTCCAGATGCCATTAAAAAAGCAATTAAAGATGCGAAAAACAACCTTATTTCAGTTCCTTTTGATTCAAAATCACCTACTATCCCACATGAAGTCTATGCTAAATTCTTAGCATCAAAGGTTATGCTAAAACCTGCCTCTAAAGGGAAAGGATTGATTGCTTCAGGTACAGTGCGTGCTGTCGCAGAATTAGCAGGTTATTCAGATATTGTTACTAAAACATATGGTTCTCGTTCAAAGACTAACACTGTTAAAGCAACCGTTAAAGCACTTAGACAACTTAGAACACCAGAACAAATAGCTGAAATCAGAAATAAAGATGTAAAGGACTTAAGATAATGTCAATTAAATTACATACTCTTAAAGCAACAGAAGGTTCAAGACCAAGCAAGCACCGTAAAGGTCGTGGACATGCTGCTGGTAAAGGAAAACAAGCTGGTAAAGGTCAATCAGGACAAAACAAGCGCAAAGGACATAGATTAGGATTTGAAGGGGGACAAACTCCGTGATTCCGTCGTTTAGGAAAACGCGGATTTACTAATGTAAACCATATTGAATACCAAATCATTAACCTTGATCAACTGCAAACACATTATGAAAATAACTCAGAAGTTACTATTGAATCATTATTTGAAAAAGGATTAGTAAAAAGAAATCTACCTATTAAACTCTTAGCGAAAGGAACATTAAGCAAAAACTTAACTGTAACTGTTAATAAAGCTTCGCAAGCAGCAAAAGAAGCTGTCAAAGCTAATGGTGGAAAAGTAGTTGAATTATAATAACATAAAACTAATACATTAAATGTATTAGTTTTTTTATTATCAAACTCTTGCATACAAAATAAAGCAAAATAAAAATAAAAAAATAAGTTATTAATACCATAAAAATAGTATAATAGGATAGCATACATTTTAAAGGAGTTTTATATGAAAGCAACAAAAGTTATTTTAGTTGGTGCCGGAGCAGTTGGTGCTTCATTCTTATATTCAGCAATTAATCAAGGATTAGCTGCTAAATATGGTATTATAGACAAATTCGATGGACCAAGAGACGGAAATGTTTTAGATTTAGAAGATGTTATTGTTCCATCAGTTCGTAAATTTGAAGTTTTTGCAGCAAGTTATACTGATGCAAAAGATGCAGATGTAGTAGTTATTACAGCAGGAAGACCACAAGTGCCAGGTGAAACTAGATTACAAATGGTTCAAGATAATGCTCTTATTATGAGAGATATCGCTAAACAAATTAAGGAAAGTGGATTCCAAGGAATTACTCTTATTGCATCAAATCCAGTTGATGTAATGACATATGTATATATGAAAGAAACAGGATTTGATCCTAAAAAAGTTATTGGATCAGGAACAATCCTTGATACTTCAAGACTGAAACAATTACTTTCAAAGAAAACAGGTGTTTCAACCAACAATATTGAAGCATTTGTGCTTGGAGAACATGGGGATTCATCACTTGTAAACTTCTCAACATTTAAAATTGCCGGATTACCTTTCTCAGAATTTGAAGCAAAAACAGGAATTAATGCTTCAAACTACATCGAAGAACTTGAAAAACCTGTTTATACCAAAGCGTATAAAATTATTGAAAGAAAAAGAGCAACTTATTATGGAATAGGTGCTTGTTTAGCACAAATTCTTAGATACATCCAAGAAGATGCAAATGCTGTATTACCACTAGGAGTATTATTAAATGGAGAATACGAAACTAGTGATGTTGTAATAGGGGTTCCAGCAGTTGTTGGAAG
Organism: Mycoplasma sp. 394; assembly: GCF_054353895.1. Lineage (NCBI taxonomy): Bacteria > Bacillati > Mycoplasmatota > Mollicutes > Mycoplasmatales > Mycoplasmataceae > Mycoplasma > Mycoplasma sp. 394. Next base: position 38,363 of record NZ_JBTHHL010000004.1, read on the forward strand.
TCAAGGAATTAAGCAAATTGTGCAAATTAAATTAAACGATAAAGAAAAAGAAAAATTTGCTAGATCAGTAGGAATTATTAAAGCTGCAATTAAGTCAGTAATGTAATAACACATATATACAGGTGAGTAAATCACCTGTTTTTTTATAATCTTAGGAATAAAAGGAAGAAAAAACGAAGTAAAAAACTTCGTTATATTATTTTATTTAGCTAAGAAATTAATAAACTTAATAAACTCTTTTGCTAATTTTGTAGAATCTTTATGTTTGTTTTCTTTAATGATTAAATAAAGAATTAGTAGTGAAGCATATTTATCTCTTTGATCAATTGGATAATCAACTAATAAATCCTTAAATTCATTTAGTTGTTTTTCTAATTCATCTTTATCTTTTGGTAAGATTTCAGCCATATGTCTACTTGCATATGCTTTCTTTTCTTGTTCTAATGCAGTCTTTTCAAATTCCTTTTGAATATCTTCTTCGGTTGATTTTACAAGATGGAAGTATTCTTTCTTTTTAATTCCATATTGCTTTAAATTCTTATCAAAATCTTCTTGTAGTTTTTTAATAGCATCTTCTAATAAATTTGGGTGGACAACAGGGTTAGCAATTTCTAACATTTCATTTATGATATCTTTTTCAAAATTATGAATCGATGTTATAAAATGTTCTTTTAATTTTTTGTTGAATACTAAATCTAGATATTGATCTTTTGTTTGAACATTTTCACCCAAATTGTATCCTTTAACAATTTCATCTGTTATTTCTTTTTGCACTAAGCGAGTAATAGAATTAATTTTAACTTCAAAAATTGCTTCTTTGTTTTGGTATTCTTTTACGAAGTATGAACCAGGAAATGTTACTTTTATATCACCTTTTCATCCTGTTGTTTTACCAACTAATTGGTCTTCAAATCCAGGTATAAAAGTATTTGATCCTAATACTAAATCAACACCTTCTGCTTCACCACCTTCGAAAGGTTCATCATCAATAAATCCTTTAAAATCAATATTTACTGTATCAGTAAGTTTTGACTTTACTTTTGGATCACTAACTACTTCTTTAATAGCTGTTTCTTTATAAAACTCTTCAATAATTTGTTTCTTATCTTTTTCACCTGATTTAGGAAGTTTAATTTTTGCTTTTAAATTCTTTAAATCTACTTTTGAAAAATCAGGTCACATAGGAAAATGATAAGAAATCTCTAAACTACCATCTTTTTGAGGGTTAACATCTAGTGAATATTTTGAAAGTGCTTTAATTTTTTTGTCATCTAAGTATTTTACAACATCGTTGAAACTTGAGTGAAGAAATGAATCAACAGTTTTTCGTGAAATAGCATTTGTGTCTAAATATGCTTCTAATTTCTCGCGCGGTGCTTTTCCAGGACGGTAACCAGGAACCTTTACCTTTTTTAAAGCTTCATTAAAATAAAAGTCATTTTTCTTTTTTACTTCATCAGTAGGAATTAAAACCTTAATTGTATATTCAGCTAATTCTTTATGCTCTTGGTGTTTAATCATTTGTTCTCCTTACATAATATATTATTATATTTTACCTTATTTTCTGTGATTTTAAAACTATATCTTTATTAATTATGAATTCAAACAAAAAAATAAAAAAATATTTGGTATTTTAAAAAAAATCTGTATTATATTACCAGTAGCCATAGCAAGTGGGATCACCTGATACCATTCCGAACTCAGTAGTTAAGCCACTTTACGCCGACGATAGCCTAACGGTCAAAATAGGAAGCTGCTTTTTTATATCGATTTTTCAATATTTATATAAGGCAGTTCCAGATTATCAATTTTAATTGTTTTATAATAATTAATATTTATATTTGAAAAAGTGTATAGTTTCGTTTTTTTATCTAAAAAATCATAATAAACAAAAACTCATGTATCAGGATTTTTATCATATATATAATCAAATAACTTTGGCAATATAGAAAAATTACCATCGTTTATTTTTTTTAATAATTTTATAGAATTTTTTGAATTAGCTTTTATATTATTGCTTTGTATCAGGATATTTAGATAAATATATTCATTATTTATTTTAATTTGTGGGATAAAAATATTTTTTTCATTTAAATTTAAATTTAATGGTAATCCAGATTCTTTCAGTTTTATTAGTGTGTTATAAGTAATAATTGTTTCTATATCATCAAAAGGTAGATTTCCATTTTTAGCTTGCTTTAAGCTCTCACCAAATAAAGAATAAACAAATCTAAATTGATAAGCTAGCTCATTAAAAGCGATTATAGTTTTTTTGTCATTAAAAATATTCATAAATTAATTATACTAAATCATAATAATATTTTCATGAGATATTTTTTCATAGGATTTTCTAAAAAAGAAGAAATATGGAAATTTTGTGAAAATTTCAAATAACAAGGAAAGTAAAATATGTAAAATTTTCACATTTCTTTGCAAAAAAAAAAAAAAAAACATATAATAACTATTTATGTTATATTTCATTACTAATTTCGATATAACATACAATTTCACATTGATTATGAAATTGAGAAAGAAGGATAATATGAAATTTAAAAAGAAACTTTTAGCATACTTGTCAGCATCAGGGGTTACTTTAACAACTGTCGCTGCTGTTGCTGTTTCATGTGGTGCAGGTAAAACTCAAGCACCTGCAAAAGAACAAAAAATGACAGATCAATCAATTAATGTTACTGAATATGGTGTAGCACCTGCTAAAGCAGATATAAAAGTTATTTATTTAAAGCACCCTGCTGCTAGAAGTGAAAACTATATGTCAAAGGATGGTTCATTTGTCTTTGTTCTCCACGACCAACCACTTGTCGGAGTTAAAGGTGATTGAGTTGCTATTGCAGCAGAAGTTAAATCACTTGATGATAATAGTCTTGTAAAAGACGGAGACATTAAGGCAGCATATGCTAGTGTTGATGTAAATCAAGATCCACTTAAAGAAGGACAATATCCACTTTTATTTAAATGAGATAAAGATAATGATAATGCATTAATACCAAATAAATTTTATTCATTTGCTTTTTATAAAAAAGACGGAAGTGAAAAAATTCTTTTCTCTGTTGAAAATATGAATAAAAACCTTAATACATTTTCAACTACTCCAATAGATAAACCACAAAGACAAATAGACTATAGCAAAATAGCAGTTCCAACTGATTTATCAACCATCTCATCTGGACAACTTGAATGAATAAAAATGCATAATTTTTCACAATTTCAAGCGATTATGCAAGTATTAAAACCTTTGCCTGATAATTGAATTTTTGGACAACCAGGAAATGAATCGGATATCAAAGAAACCGAAAGTACATTACCACCAATAAAAAATCAACCAAAACCTATACCTGAAAAAGATTATAGTAGTGTTGCGATTCCTGCAAATGTTTCTGATATAACAACTAAACATTTAAATTGATTACAAAAACACGATGTTCAAAAATATTTAGCAATTAGAGATGCATTAGGATTAGGGGGGGGATTAAATAGTTGAATTTTCGGTTACCCACCAAGAGACCCAAGTAAAAAGCTGCCTGAAAATCTATCAACATTATCTCCTGAACAACTTGAACATATTAAGAAAACAAATTATAATTTATGAGTAACAATTATGAGAGGTAATGGTAAAGCAGATGCTGTTATAACATATAAAGGTGGAAAAAAAGACGAAAAGAAAGAAACAAAAGCAACTACAACTAGCTCTGCATCAGGATCATCGAGCACTACAACAACCCAAAAAACAAAGTAAAAAATATAAAATTATGCAACTATATACAAAATAAAGTTGCATAATTTTATTTACTAACAAGTTTATAATCATATTATTAATACTATACAATTTTAAGAACATATGATATATAGGTGGATAAATACAAATATAGCATTACCAAATCGCTGCAAAAAATACATTTTTTTGCTATAATATATTAAAAACTTTTATATATAAGAAACAAAATTGAGGTAAAAATGGCAAAGAGAAAAAAGACATTTTTTGAACGCTTAACCGAACTTAATGATTCGTATGAAGATAAGCAAAAACTTATCAAAACTAATCGCCACAAAAGAAATTGAATTAATTTTGGGATTTTAGGTTCGCTAGGGGTGATTATTATTGCTGCTATTGCTATACCGTTAGGTATAAGCGTTAACCGAATTGATTATGTGCAGGCACAAGCAAAAAATGCAGCGGCATTCAAATTCTTTAATACTAATGATAAATCAAAGATTACTACTGAAATGAATGTAGGTGATTTGGAAAATGCATTAGAAAGTAATAAAGAAGCAAATGATAAACAAATTGATGATATTTACCGTCAAGCAGTATTTTATTTTTATGATCAAGAGCAAAAAGCAGCTGATGAATATCGCCAAATTTATAATGCATCATTATTACCTGGTGAAAATCCTAAAGTAGCGAGTGATTTAAAATCATTAGCAATAATCCGTTCAGAAAAACGCAAAGCAATTAATGCAGAATTCGAAAGTACCCGTCAATCATTTCAACCCAATACTTATTTAGATGCTTGAAATAAAAAGTTGCAAACAGAGTATGGTAATTCTAAAAACATTGATGAAGCAGTCGAATATGCAACATTTAAGGAAGTTGAAACTGAAGCCAAACGTCGTTTTACAATTGAAACTAAAATTATTTCTGCAAGTGCATTAAACCGTAAGGCACAAAGAGATATCCCACATTTTGATGCAAACGGAAATAAATTGCAGGATTTGCTTTATAAACAAGGTGATAATGTAGTCCCATACTTAAAAGAAAATGTTACATACTTTCGACCCGATGCTAATTCAAGTTCTATTATTTTATTTACAACCAAATCATTTATTCAAGACAAAATTGATCCAAGTGCTTTAGTGGCAAAATATTTTGCAAAAAATGATATTCATATTACAACCTCAATTTTACTTCCAGGTGTAGCAAACAAAGATTTATTGCTCCCGTTTTCTTTTGATAAAGATGGTGCAAAGGATAAACTTATTAATATCTTAAGATATACCAGTGTAAAAACAGCAGATGGTAGTCCAATTCTTAAAGCAAATATAGATTACCTTAATAATTTTGTAGATATTCCTACTTTATATGGAATCAGTAAGTCAAATTCAGATGTTCCAAGTAAGCAGCAATTTCAATTTGCCTTAGATAACTTAACATTAACTAAATCAAACACATTAGCAACAAATGGTATAACATCGTTTTCTGATTTAGTTAACTTGGATGTAAATCAAGCACTAGCAACACAAACCCAAGGAATTTTTGAACAACAAGCTAATGCTAACAAAACATCTGTTGTATTACCTCAAATTGATTTATCAACTATTTACCAATTACCAAAAGGATTTAATCCACAACTTGAATCATTGATTCAATCTGATTTAGATAAAGCAAAAACAATTTCAGAATCAAAAGATAAAAGCAAAATTCAAGAATTTTCTGAGTTAGTAAATAATGTAAATACTAATATAAAACGACTAATAGATTCGCTAACAAGTGATCAATTTAGCATTTATATCAAAGATACTTTTAACAAAGCGTTCGCAGTAAATATCGATGACAGTAATAAACGTTTAGCGTTTGCATATAGCATCAAAAACAAACCTAATTTTTATCTTATCCCTACTGATAAAGGATTAATGTTATTTTCAGATTATAAAATTTCAAAAGATAACTATAACAATTTTATTAAAAGTGACTTATTAAACTTATTATCAGGCAATAACACAAATTTACATATTACAGATAAATTAAGTGCAAGTATTTCAAAAGAAGATTTTTTACTTAATGCACTTTCTGATCCAAAATTTGTTGCAACAGTATTAAATACAAAGAACCCAAATTCATTAACTAACACTGATTATACACAAAGTGATATCACAAATGTAGAATCAAGGATAAAGGTGATAGATAATGGAATTCATTTATCAAAAGATTTAGATGATATCTCAAAAATTAATCAATGAATCAATGATACATATAATAAAAATAATTCATTAAATATTGTTTATCAAGATGGTCAACTAAAAGTCGGTTACTTTGATTTAAATACCAAAAAATATACCTACAGCGACAAATCTGCTTTTGATGTCATCGGAGCAGTTGTAGCAAATGAACTTAATAAAGGAGATAAATAATGTTAAAACGCTTTAAGTATTTTGCTTTATCTTCTTTAATTAGCATCTTACCAATTGCCACTGTAGCATGTGGAACCAAAGTTAATACTCCTGAAAAAACTAAACAAGAATTATCTTTTGAAAAAAAAGATGCAATCAAAAAAGAAATCGAAAAAACTTGATTGTTAGGAGTAGTAAGCAAATACTATAATCTCGATTTAAATAATAAAAATCAAACCCAAATTAATGAAACACTTTTGCAATCGCAAAGTTTTGCAACTGATGCATATAATGCATATTTAGCATATTTAGCATTTGAATCACAAAAGGATAATGATTTTTATAATAAAGAACTTGCTAAATTACAAAAATTAGGATTATTCAATCAAAATGATTTAAACTTATTACAACCACAAAATATTACCAATAATCATCCGAATATGGATCAATTTAAATTATTATTTAAAATAGATGAATCAGATGTTAGATATAATGTTTTAAAAAATTTATTGGTTGCTACTTATTTTAAAATCAATAAAAAAGAAGAATTAGAAAAGATTAATAAAAGTGACTATGATGCAAATAAAGATAATTTTGACTTAAATAACTTTTTATTAATAGATTATTTAGTCAAAAACCAGTTTGTGCAACTTTGACAATACAAAAGTTCTAATGCAGATGATATTTTTACCCTACAAACTCGTCAAATTTCAAGTATCAATGATTATAATAATTTAGCAAAAACAAGTTATACAACTAACAAAAATGCTTCTGACGACTTATTATTTTTTGATGCTAGTCAACAAAAGCAACTTGCTTCATATGTAGGTATTTTAAAAAATGATAATAAATTTAGATTCTTAGTCGGAAAAGATGGAGCTACATCAAATATTGAGATTTTAAAAAACATCGCAAATTATAGCGATTTAAGTGGATTTTATGATCCTGTAAACTCTCGTCTAGTTTCAGTCGATGCTAATGGTAATTTATCGCAAGCAATTAATATTTCTTCTGATGATAAAAATATTCAAGTATCATTTTTCAACTGAGTTTTACCGATTGGTAAAACAATTGAAATAGACAATCCAGATAAAGACAAGCAAGGACAACCAGCAAAAATTACTAAAAAAATTATTAGTTTCGATGCTACTCCTTTTAAAGACAAAATTATTAAATTATCCGTTTTATTAAACCTTTCTGATTCTGCTTTATATGATCAAGTTGTCAAAGCATTCTTAGATTTAGGTTACCGTGTTTCTGTAGGTATAGATGATGCAAAATTAAAAGATTCAGCAAAGGATTCTAAGTTCCTTGGCTAGTATCTTTACCCAAATTATTAATCGTCAAATACCAGCAGAAATTCTTTATGAAGATGAAAAAGTAATTGCAATATATGATATTAAACCGTTTCAACCTGGACATTTTTTAGTTATTCCGAAAACCCCAGAAGCAAACATTTTAGAAAACAACGATGCAGACTTTATTTATGCAATGTTAAAAGCTCGTGAGTTGGCTGCTAAATATATCAAAGAACACAATAAAAGTGGTTTTAAATTATTAGTTAATACTGGTGCTTCAGCAGGTCAGATGGTATTTCATACTCATATTCATATCATTCCTTTTGATTAAACACAAGCAATTGTGTTTTTTTTATTTTGCTTTAATGATTTTTTTGGTATACTACTTTCTATGAAAAAAGGAACACAACAAATTATTATGACATATATTAATAGACGTTGCAATATTATTAACGTTTAATTTTGTCATAATCTGTTGTTGTTAGTTTAACAGATTACGACATAGTAGTAATCTGTGAGCTAAACTATAGAGGAGCTTTTAACAAGAGTAATTAACCTTGCAGGCATGCTAAAAAGTTAATGAAAGGGTATAAAAGCCGAAACCTAACTTATGGCAGTAAGTTAAGTTGGTAGAAAAGCATAAAAGATTTCTACTCTTTGGTTGAACCATTGGTGCTATAGATTTACATTTCTTATTTTAGATAGTATGATATTAAATACTGATTAAAAAGTCTTGTAAATTTATAAGTTACAAGACTTTTTTCATAACAATAGGAGCAATATGAAAGCAAAGCAATTTAAAAATCATAAGGATATTTCGAGTGAATATACCTGAGATTTAGATGATATTCTTAGTGGTAGTAGCATTGAAAAACTAATTTCAGAGTATAAAAAGGTATATAAAAGCAGAATTTTAAATAAAGATAGCAAATACGATAGCATCGAATCTTATTTAGCTGATGTGATGTTATCGGAGCAACAAACCAAATTAGCATTTAAAATTGATAATTATATTTCAAATAATTTAAATACCGATTTAGTTAATGCGAAATTTAAACAATTAGAATCAGAATTTCAATTTTTATCACACACACTCAATACCGAGTTTGGTTCTGAATCAAATCGTTTTTATGCTAATATGGAAAAAATGAAGGTATGAAAAGAAGATCCTCGCTTAGCATCGTATCGTCGCAGTATTTGTGATCAAATCCAAGAATATGAGCATAAATTAGATGATAAAGTTGAAGAATACTTAGTTAATTCAGCATTCGGACAACCAAATCCACATAATATCTTTAGTATTCTTTCAAATAGTGAATTATATTATGGCACAGTTAAAACTAAAAAAGGTAAGAAAATTAAACTTAATCCCACTATTTATCAAAAACTTCTTAAATCCGATGATGCTAATGTGCGTAAGCAAGCATATTTAAATTATTGAAAAGCATTTACTAACCACAAAGATACATTTGCCGAATTATTATTCCAACATTTCAAAGCATTGACTACCGAAGCAAAATTACGTAAATATGATTCTACTGTAGCAATGCTAACAGCTTCAGATAAGGTATCAAATCAAATCTTGATGAAACTTTTTAAAAAAGTTGCTTTAAGTAAAACAATATTAAAAAAATATAAGCAATGAAGTGATAAGTTCTATTATCTTAAATTTCATAGCAAACGTCAAAAATGAGATTACTCTCGCGATTTAGTTAATGTGAAAACTTCTTATACAGTTTCCGAAATGAATGAACTTGCTAAAGCAGCATTAAAACCTTTTGGAGATGAGTATTATCAGCAAGTTTGCAAAGCAATCGATGAGCGATGAGTTGATTATATGAGCACCGATACCAAACGAGGTGGTGCTTATAGCATCGGTGGAACCTATGGAATTGACAAAAAATACATTTTAATGAACTTCGAAGGGACACTGCGTAGTGTTGAAACACTTGTACATGAGTTAGGACATTCAATGCATTCGTATTTTTCAGATACTCGGCAAAACTTACCTAATTCAATGTATCCCATCTTCTTAGCTGAAATAGCCTCAATATACAATGAATTTATGTTAGCAGATTATATGTTAACTAATTCAAAAAACGACAAATTAAAATTTCAAATTCTCGATTCAATGATCGCAGGATTTGTCGGTACTGTTTTAAAGCAAACCAATTGAGCTAACTACGAATATGATCTTTACCAAGCGATTTCACAAGGGAAAGTATCTGGTAGTTATGATTCAATTAGTAAGCTCTATTATGTAAATAATTTAAAATACACTCTAACTAAGCAACCATATTCAGTTGCTAATACCATCCAATCTATTTATGTCCCACATTATTACTATGGATTTTATGTATATAAATATGCTATAGGACATCTAGTTGCTACCTACTTTTTTAGACAATATAAAAAGTCAGGTAAAGTTGCTTTAGATAACTACATAAACAACTTTTTATCAGCAGGTGGTAGTGATTATCCAATTGAGATTTTAAAAAAAGTGGGTGTAGATTTAATGAATGATAACTTTTATGATGATGGATTGCAATTTCTTTCAGAAATAGTAGACCAATGAATTAATTTAGGTAAGAAAATTTTTAAAGTAGACAAAAAAGGAAAATAATATGAAAAAAAAGAAATTTTTATGATTAGGATTGTCAGCAAGTTCTCTGGTATTACCAGTTGCTGTTGCTTGTGGTGGTGGTTCGACCACATCAGTAGGTAATCAAGAAATAACCCCAGGCAATGAAACCGGTTTACCGAAACCACCTGCAGATGATAAATATAACACAGCTTTTGCATATCCTAGCAAGCAAATTGATACACAAAAATATCAATCGACTGATACTTTATTAGGAATTATTAATCCACCTGCAAAAACAATTAATCTTGATGGGAAAACCTCTTTTTCACAACAAGCATCAAGCGGATTATATACAGTTAAATACGATTCTACCCATTCTGATTCAAGAAATTTTTACGACCTTTCATTTACCACAGGTGGATTAACCGAATCTACATATGATTCAGAAATTCCAAGATTAGTTGAATTAAACTTTTATGGTCGTCCAGAAGTCACAGAAACTAGTGTGCAAGATACAAACACATTAGAAACAATTAAGACTCGCACAATTCATAAACCATCGGTTTCTAGATATTCATTAGAATTAGCAGATGCAGTTATTTTGACAGTGAAACAAGATGATGGAACAACAAAAGATATGGTTTTTGATCAAGATGATGCTCCATTACTACCAAAACCCGATAAACCAGATGGTAGTTATTCATTGAGTTTAGTTGAATTGCAAAGTGATAATCCTAGATCAATTAACTCCGATACATTTAGACATGCTTTAAAGAAAGCAACTAAGATGTCATTTAGAATCCGAAAAAATCAAAAATGAATTAATTCTAAAGGTGAAGTAACAAAATATCCAATTAAAGCAGAAGATTTTTGAATGGGAGTATTACGTACCTATGCTGGACAGGATTCACTATTTCGTTTAAATAATGGAGGAACCGAAGAAATTGAAAAATTAGCACGTGAAAAATATGTTGTAAATGGAGATTTATACTTTAGAGCTCAAGGAAACAGTTGAACTAATAAATACTTATATGAACTTTATAACATTGATGTAAATAAAATTTTAGATAAAACACAATCAGTACATGTTGAAGGAACAGGTGATGACCAACGTGAATTCTTTGTTTTACAAGAATTAGATCCAAAAAAAGAATCTAAATTTGATTTAGCATATGATAAGTTTTTCTTTAACAATTATGATTTAATTCCTGCTCCATCACAATATATCGAAGAAACTGTAGCAAGTAAACAACTACCAAACTTCTATAAAAGTGGTGATATAAGTGATTCAGATAAAACAGACATCAAAAACAAAATCAACAATTTACAAGATGGTTTAGCTAAAGAATCTGGGATATACTGATATGGAATGTCAATGGATTCGGCTTTATACGCTGGTAAATATTACTATGCTGGTTATGATGGAACCTCGCTAACTGATACTTTTAAGTTAAATCCAAACTATTGAAATCAAAAGTTTGTTAATAATCCAAGACGTGTAAAACTTTTTCAAAATACCTACACTACAACTCCATTAGGAGATGGTTTTGCAAAATTTAATTATGAGCAATTTAAAGCAGGTTTAACAGCAAGTGCAAATTATAGTAATTTAAAGGCATACCACGAAGAAATTTCAGCAAACCCTGTGCAATGAGGTTTAAGAGATGTTCAATCTAGAAATACAAGTCATTCAAATAATGGATTTACACCTACATGAATTCCGCAAAATCAACAAGAATCAACAACTGCTTCATTTATGAATGATGCATATACAAAATTAGTTTATGGAGCTTCATTGACTGATATCAAAGCCGGAACTGCAACTAATACATTAAAAGCAGCTACCACAGGTTTAGGAGCAGAATTTATGAATATTCTAACTGCTTCAATCAACTGAGCATATGTTGCTCAAGAGTTATTAACACCTAATCTTACAATTCCATGAATTTCAGGATTTGCACAAGATGTAACCATCCGTAATAACGACTCAGATACATCATTGCAATATAATACATTACGTCCATATTGAGACCAATTATCAACTGTGTTTGTAGTAGATTCAAAAACTGGACAAAAGGTTAATCTTGGTGAAAAAATCGGAACCGAATTATCACCATCTGAAAATTCGATAGTTGGTAAAACTGCTGATGATCAATTTAGTTCAAGTGCATTAGATATATTGAAAACAAAGATGAAAGAAGTATTGGATGAATTTTATAAACAACATCCCGATCTTGATAAAGTAGAGGATACAAAGAAAGTAAGATTCACAGTTCGTGCTCGATTTACAAATATTAATTCAGTTCATGAAAATGTTTATAAAGGAATGCAAAAAGTTCTTAATAGTTTATATCCTAATCGTTTTGAAGTTAAATTTGAAAAAAATAATAATAGAAAAGACTTTGATGAATTTTTTAATTTTGGATCAACTCCATACACAGTAACTGGTTGAGGATATGATTATAATTTAGTCGGATCAGGTTTTGATGGATATATGTTTCAAGGTAACTTAATTCAATTATTTACTTGAATTAACACTGATGCAGATTATAAAGCTAAACTTCAAGTAAATTATCCAAACCTTGTTAAAGCAGCTGAATACTGAAAGAAATTTATTGAGGATTCTAAAAATAATGTTAAATTCTCAATTCCACTTGAAAAATTAATTAAGTTGGGAAATAAATACACAAGTGATATTTCTACTTATTTAAATCAATATCAACTTAAAACAGTTGACGGAAAAGAAAAATTAGTTCCTTTAAGCAAAGAAGATGAGGCAAAATACTTACCACCTCTTACAATTTCAGCAAACTTCTGATTATGATTAAATACATCAGATGAAACAAAAGATGTATTTAATAAAAAAGCATTATTAAATATGGTTGCTGAATTCCGTAATTTAACAGGAATGAATATGACTATAACAACTGGAACATTAAAAGATTCGTTTGTAAAAGGATTGAGCAATCCAAACTTTATTATACCTGCAACACTTGATAATGCTACTAACTATGGTTCATACGAAGTTGCAACCAAATAATATCCAGACAATTAACGCAAGTTAATTGTCTTTGCATTATTAAATAAGGAGATAAATGACTAAGTACATTTTACAACGGATAGGATTTGCATTATTGACATTGATTATCATCATCTTTGTTGTATATACACTTACAGCACAGTTTGCTGACAATCCATTTGTACAAACTGCAAATTCAAAAAACGGTGCTGAAGGTCAAGGTCAGGTAGCATTACAGAATATATCTAGACAAAGTTTTGAAAAAAGTATTGATTATCATTTTCTACCAAGTGATTGACGTGGAAAGTATGACCAATATCAAAATGTTTGAAAAACCTATAAACTTAATCCAATAATTCGTTTTGGTTATTGGGTAAATGATTTATTTACTAATAAAGCGAATCCATTTGGTTTACCATTTGATGATAAATTATTTGCAAGTTTAGGGGTAAATAGCATCCCACAATTATTCTTTTCGCGCTTAAAATACTCAATTATTATCACTTTACCAGCATTTGTTATTAGTGCATTTTTAGGGATATTGTTTGGAATTTTTGCTGGTTATAAACGTGGTACATGAGTTGATGCAGTGGTAAATTTCTTTTCATTAATTTTTATTGCATTACCTTCATTTATAGTAGCACCAATTTTAATTACTATTTTAGCCTCATCTGGTGTTTCACCAACTGTTGCGATACCTGGAACAGCAGAAGCGGCAGCACAGACTCAAAGTCAAGTTGTTATTTCGTGATTACCACCAATTGTGATTATTGTTTTAGGTTCATTATCAGGTTATATCAGTTACACTCGAAATCAAGTTATTACTGTGCTAACATCAAATTATGTTTTAATAGCAAAATCAAAAGGACTAAGTAGAGTTGAAATATTCTTTAAATATGTATTACGTAATATTTCAATTCCACTTGCTGCAATTATCATTCCATCATATATTGGATTGTTAACAGGTGGAATAGTAATCGAAAGATATTGAAAAGTTCCTGGGACATCACAAATTATTGCTAACGCATTTCCGAATGGTGAAATTAATATTATTATGTTTAATACCTTCTTTTTCACATTACTCGGGGTATTTACATCCGTTTTAGTTGATGTTTCATATACCATTTTAGATCCACGCATTAAATATGGAACAAAAGGTTCTAACTTATGAAAACTGTTCTTAGTTACCAGAAAAAGAAACGAAGAATTTGCTAGAATGAAAGCGAAAGGAATATAGATGACTGCAAAAGAATTTAATAAAAAATATAAATTATCTTTTAATGGTATACAAACTCCTTTTGCACTAGCAAATAACCAAAAAACATTTTCTAATATAGCTGGGAAACCAAAAAAATTACTTTTAGAAATTCTCAAAAGATTCTTTAAAAGTTGACCATCCGTATTATTTTTAATTGTCTTTATAATCGTGCTTTTAATTTCGATTATTGTAACTATTAGTTCTAAATATTCAGCAAATGAATCGATTTCAGACACAATTAGTTTAAATTTAATTGCAGATCAACAAGGTAAAACTATTTTTGGGCCTCCTTCAATAAAATCTTTACCAGCTTCGTATCAACCTTATATAACACTAAAAAGTGCTGGTTTTGAACAAGATATTCCGAAATACAAAGCAGCTTTTCACGAAAATTATGGAGGCTTTTTTGATAAGTTTTTAGATATTTCAAAAGATGCCACTGCTGCTTCAGTTTTAAAAACAAGAGAATATACAGTGCAAAGCATTAATGGACCGACAAAGCAATCTGAAATATTAATTGATATGTATCGTTGATACCGAGTATACAGTGCATATTTGATTTTTGATAAATCAAATATTGCACAAAATTTAAGTCAAAATGAATATCAAGTTTTATATAATCAAGCACTTGAATTGAATCCACAAACAAAATTAGATACTTTTTTAGGAACAACCGCAAAAGGTATCGATATTTGAACTCGATCATGAGTTGGAACTTGAAAAGCACTACGTTTAGCATTTATCGTAGCATCAATTCAAACTATTATTGGTGTTATTATAGGAGCATATTTAGGATTCCATGTTGGTTCTAAAATAGATACTATCATGATGCGTTTTATTGATATTTTTTCAGCACCACCAACTCTTATTTGGTTATTAATTGCAGTTACCTTATTCGGTACATCTGATTTAGCCTTAGGAATTGCATTGGTTGTGGTTGGGTGAGTTGGATCAGTAGGGGGAACTCGTTTATTTATAATCACTGTTAAAGATTCTGAGTTTATAACTGCATCCAAATCAGTAGGTGCTTCAAAAATTCGTTTGATTTATAAACATGCATTACCAGGAATAATTGGTAAAATTGCTACTAATTATGTAACTCAAATTCCATCAATTATTCTTTCAGTTTCATCACTTGCTTTCTTAGGATTTTTTAGTAGTGACACTGATGTAAACTTAGGAGAAATAATCTTTTCAGCATCATCTGAAGCAGCACAAAACTTTTGATCATTATTACTACCTGCCTTAATTTTACTTTCAATTTCAGTATCATTATACTTTATCGCATTAGGTGTTCATGATGCTCTTGATCCAAAAGTAATCAAAACTAAATAGGAGATTTTATGCAAGAAAAATTATTAGTTGTCAAAGATCTTAAAGTTAGTTTTAAAACCGGTTATAACAAATTCATCAGCATAGTGCGAGGAGTTGATATTACTATCAACCGTGGAGAAATAGTTGGTTTAGTCGGTGAATCAGGATCTGGTAAGTCAGTTACATCAAAAGCATTTTTAAATATTAATGATAATTCAGTTGTTTCTGCTGAAATTATGCAAATTAATGGAATTAGCTTAATTGATTCAAAAAAAGAAAGTTACTGACAAAAGATTCGTGGACACAAAATTGGTTACATCCCACAGGACCCACTTACATCATTAAATCCAACCCGTAAGGTAGGAAAACAACTTTTAGATGCTTTAAATAAAAATCCAGAATGAAAAAGTAAGCCATATAGTGAAAAAAGAAAATACTTAGTAGGTTTACTTGATAAATTTGGAATCCGTAATTGTGAAAGTGTCTTTGATATGTATCCACATACTTTGTCGGGTGGGATGAAGCAAAGAGTTGTAATTACGATGGTGGTGGCATTAAAGCCAAGCTTAATAATCGCAGATGAACCAACAACAGCACTTGATCCAACAGTGCAAGCATCGGTATTAGCATTATTTGATGAAATCCGTAGTTCAATGAATATTGCTATTATCTTAATTAGTCATAATATTTCAGTTGTAGCTAAATTTTGTGATTATATTTATGTTATGTATGCTGGAAAAATAGTTGAAAAAGGAAGCAAAAAAGATATTTTTACCGATCCAAAACATCCATATACATGAGCGTTGATTTCTGCGATCCCAGAAAACAAAGAAGATCGCTTATATTCAATTAAAGGAACACCGCCTGATATGAATAATTTACCACTTGGCGATGCTTTTGCTCCGAGAAATGATTATGCATTAGAAATTGATTTTATTAAAGAACCTCCATTATTTGAAGTTTCTTCCACCCATGCAGCTGCAACATGATTGCTGCATCCTGATGCACCCAAAGTTTCATTAAGTCCCGAATTAACATCACGATTAAAAAGCTTTAAAGAGGTATTTAAAGATGAGTAAAATACTTGAAGTTACAAATTTAAAAAAGTTCTTTATTAATAAAAATCATATTAATAAAGCAGTTGATGATGTTAGTTTTGATGTTTCTGAAGGTGAAATCCTTGGTTTAATTGGTGAATCTGGTTCTGGTAAAACAACCGTAGGACGTTCATTGCTTCGTTTATATGATGATTATAACGGTTTTGTTCGAATTAATGGTAAATTAGTATCAGGGAAGCGAATCTCGCGTAAAACAAATCGCTTTATGCGTAAAAATATTCAAATGATTTTCCAAGACCCTATGGCTTCATTAAATGGACAAAATAATATCTTTAGTATTCTAAAAGAACCCTTAGTGGTAAACCGTGTTATAAAAAATAAAATTTCTGATATTAAAAAGGATTGAGAATCGGTTCAATACAACTTTCATTATTCTTTTTTAGAAGAAGCGCTGAAATTAAAATTGGAGAATTTAAAAATAGCAAACTCATTAAACCAACCATTTTATAATAAATGAAGTGAATATTTTAATAATTTCAACTTAGATGCAGTTGAAGGAAGTTTTGAAGATAAATTTAATGCATATTTTGCATATTTAGAAGAAAAAAGTAAAAATAACTCACTGATTATTGATAGTTTATACAAGAACACTGAAAAATTAATTAGTTTATATGATCAGAAGAAACAGCAATTTCGAAATGAACAAATTGATTTAGATGAGGTTGAACTAAAACAAGCAAGGGCTGAATATAAAAAACAAAAACAACTGCTTTGACACACATATGAGTATTTTGAATCTAAACAAAATACTTTTAATGCTGCTAGCGAACTAAAAAAATCTTTATTTTCTTGAAGAGAAAAGTATTTGGATTCAAAAAACTCATTAAATAACTTTATTTCAGAGTTAAAAAATGAATCAAAATTACTTTTTAATGAAGCATATGGAAGTCCATATATTGATTATTTTGCTTATAAGGTAAAAATATATCATCTAAATAATCATATTAAAAAGATATTTATAAAGCATAAATCTAAACTTAGATACTTAGATTTTGACGAGTTGCAACAGTTAATTAATCATTTGCAAGACAAATCAAGTGAGTTTTTTAAACATCAACTTAATGCCAATCCATTTGATTTTAATAAACTTTCTGAATTTTCAAAAACTATTAAAAATATTGTGGTTTCAAATTTCAACTTTGATTTATCGGATTATTTAAAGCAATCTAAATATATCCAGGATCAATATCGAAGCGATGCTAAAAGTAAGTGAAAAACCTTTGTAAAAAGCTTAAAAACAACCATTAAAGGATTTTTTGTTAAACCAAAAATAAATAAAGATGCTTTTAACCAAGCAAAACAAAGATTGCAACAAACACAAGAAAACTTCGATAAAGAACTTCAAACTTATATGGATTCATATAAATTAAGAGTTTTAGAACTTAAAAAGCAAGTTCAAGAGCAAGAAGATATTAGTAAATCAT
The DNA here is from genome assembly GCF_054353895.1 of Mycoplasma sp. 394. Taxonomy (NCBI): domain Bacteria; kingdom Bacillati; phylum Mycoplasmatota; class Mollicutes; order Mycoplasmatales; family Mycoplasmataceae; genus Mycoplasma; species Mycoplasma sp. 394. The sequence goes on from NZ_JBTHHL010000004.1 coordinate 56,504, forward strand.
TTATTGCTATTGATAAAGGATTGATAGGTAAATTCAACCAAATCCATAAACAATTTTTATCATACTTTAAAGCAAATTATATTGATAAAACTAAACAGCAACTTATTAACAAAAAAGATGATTTGCATTTACATAATAAACTTAAAGCAACATTAAAGCAATATAAAGTTGATTATAAAGTTTTTATTTCAAATGTATATGATAAGTTAAATGGAATTAAATCTTTTGAAATTGAAAGTAGGTATTTAAATAAAGACTTAAAAGCTATTTATTTATTTTTAGGTATATCCAATTATGATATTTTCCTGCAAAATAAATTTTATAAAAAAACAATTAATTTCATCACTAAATTTTGACGGATTCATAAGATATCAAGTCTTTTAACACGTAATACCATATACAAAAGTTTAGAAGATGTTGGTTTGTTAAAACAATTTGCCTATCGTTATCCACATGAATTTTCAGGTGGTCAACGTCAAAGAATTGTGATAGCTCGTGCTTTAATCACTGAACCAAAAATCATTGTTGCTGATGAACCAATTGCTTCTTTGGATATCTCGATTCAAGCACAAATTGTTAACTTGCTTATGGATTTATGTAAACAAAAGAACATTGGAATGATTTTTATTGCACACGATTTATCAATGATTGAATATATTGCAGATCGGGTATTAATAATGCATTTAGGTAAAATTGTTGAATCAGGGCATACTAATGCAATTTATCAAAACCCAATTCATCCATATACAATTAATTTATTTAAAGCAATTCCTAAAATTTCAAATGCAAATGAGAAATTTAAGGATGTAAAATTTGAACTTTCATATATGGATGAGCAAAAATATCCAAATCTACCTAAAAATCAAGATATTAGCGAAAATGAGCAAACTCATTATGTTTATGCAACAGATGAGCAAATCCGAAAATGAAGCAAATAATGTGAGCAAAATTTACTAATTTAATTAAATCACAGTTTAAAAGCAAACGATTTTATTACATTTTATTAGCATACTTTCTTATCTTCTGGCTTATTTTTGCTATTTCAGCAGGAATAAACCATAAAAAAGATGTAAATTGAATTATTAATGCTTTTACTGCTTCTGCCTTAATAACATTAGCATTTGTATTACTTATTTTAGTGTTTAAATGAGGATTTATGGAACGAACATTTGAAAGATTTCGTGAAAATAAGTCTATTTCATCGCGATATAAAGAAGAAAAAAAGATGTTAAGAATGACTCATGCTGAAAAAGTTGCATACTTAGAGCAAAAAAAACAAAAACAGCAACCCAAAATCAAAAAATCTAATTTTCCGTTTTATTTTAACTTAATAATTTATTTTATTGCAAGTTTAATAGTTGTAATCATCGCTTATGTATAAAACACACTCAGTTGTGTTTTTATTTTTAAAAAAATGCAAAAACATATTAAAAAAATGATTTTTTTACACTTTTTATTATTATTTTGTTTATAATATATGTATATATTTAAAAATAAAGGAGAAATATGAAACACTATGATGTAGTAGTATTAGGTGCTGGACCTGGTGGGTACACTTTGGCTGGTATTCTATCAAGCAACGGGCTTAAAGTAGCCTTAGTTGAAAAAGAAGATTTAGGTGGAACCTGTGTTAACAAAGGTTGCATCTCTACTAAAACTTTAATTAAGTCAGCAAAAGTTTTAGACACAATCCAAAATTCTGAAAAATATGGAGTTTTCAACAAATACCTTGGATATAGTTTCCAAGTAATGCAAAACCGTCGTAAAGCAAACAAAGAACTTTTGAACGGTGCTATTAGCAACTTTTTAGCAGGTGCTCATGTTGATGTATTCAAAGGAATGGGTACTGTTGTAGATGAACACAGTTTAACAGTTAATGAAGAAACATTACACTTTGATAAATTAGTTGTAGCAACTGGTTCATCAAATCGTGCATTAAGCATCGAAGGTGCCATGGAAGCATATGAATCAGGATACTTAATCGATTCTGAACAAGCAATGAAATTAGATGCTGCACCAAAAACACTAGTAATTATTGGAGCAGGACCTATTGCATTAGAATTTGCTTATTTTTATAGCACATTAGGAACTAAAGTTACTATTTTATGTAACACTAAATTCTTAGCACATCTTGATCCACATGCTGCTAAAGCAGTTCGTGCTACTTTAGAAGCAAAAGGTGTTGTAATTGTTGATGAAATGAACTTAGAATCAGTTTCTAATGGATTTGTAAGTTATCAATGAAGAGAGCAAAAACACTCATTGGCTTCACAAAAAACATTAGTAGCAATTGGTAGAGTAGCAAACCTATCTGGTCTAGATGCACTTAAATTAAAACTAAATGCTCGTGGATTTGTTGAAGTAAACGAATCGATGAAAACTAGTTTAGATCACGTTTATGCTTTAGGTGATGTAACTGGATTATTTATGCTTTCTACTGTTGCTTACAAAACAGCAGATGTGATTGCTAAAGATATTTTAGGATTACAACCTGAAAAATTAAACTTAAACAATGTTCCATGAGCAATTTATTTAAACCCTGAATTAGCCGGTGTTGGTAAAACAGCTGCTCAATTAGAAAAAGATGGGGTTGAATTTAATGAAGTAATGGTTCCTGGTATGGCATTACCAAGAATGCATGCTGATGGTTTAGCAAATGAATTGGCTTTCGTTAAATTCTTTGTTTCTAAATCAACCGGAGAAATTCTAGGAAGTTTTATGTTCTTAGAAGGTGGACATATTTTAATCAACCAAGTCGCATTTGCAATGCAACAAAAAGTTACCTTTAAACAACTACAAGAATCTATTTACACACACCCAACTATTGCTGAAGCACTTTATTATTCATCACGTACTGTGGCTTTAAAGAAAAATGCTTAAGTTCAAGCAACAAGTTCTTAAACATCGTGACGTAATAGAGAAATGTTATATTGTAATTAACATAGTAGTGTTGGTATATGTTTCACTTTATAATTTTGATTATAAAGTGTGAGCATGACAAAACCCGAACCGTTCGGTTGCAATTATCAATGTTTTAGTTTCATTTTCTGGTATCTTTGGTATTTTAGCTAATTATTTCTTTTCAAAGCATTATAAAATTGCTTATTTACTGAGTTTGATAAATATTATTTTCTTTATATGCTTTGCTTTCTATAACTATTTAATTATCGATGGGTTAATTAATTTATTCATATATATACCAATTTTAATTTTTAACTTCCATAAAACATATATTCGTAAAAAGATTGTCTTTGAATACTTTGTTTCGGGTGTTCACACATGAACTTTCTTTGGAATGATTTTTATTATTTTATCAATTGCTTTTTACTTCTTAAATCCACAAGTTACTTATTTATACAACATCACTTTTGGATTCGATCCTGTGCAAAATGCTTTTGGGACCTTTTATAAATATAAACTTGATGGAAACATACTATTATCAATGATTAATTCACTTTCAGTTGTAGCATTGATGATGCTTTCATTAGGTTTTCGAGAAAACTGATATGTATGAATTGTTAAAAACATCATTTCATTCGTCTTCTTTGGTGGAGTTGGTTTCTTTAGCATCGTTGTAATTTTATTAAATGCAGTGTATATGAATATGTCATTATTCTACTTTTATGTAACTTCAAGAAAACAAGAAGTTAGAGTTAAACTACAAACAGAAGCAAATTCAGTTCTCTCAGCACATATGGCTGCTTCGTTAAAAGAAAACGGATATGTAATCTATGATAAAATTGAAGTTGCTAATAAGCTCTCATATGCAGATGCTAAAAAGTTATTAAAAGAATCAATTTATCAATTTAAACCTACCTATGGAAATATGAAGAATATTATTTTATGAGATATGAAGTCCTTACTTCATACCATCGAATTGCACATTGTGTTGGATAGTAAAATATCTAAGTTAAAATGAGCATTTAGAAAGAAAATTTATCAACTTTCAATTCTCCTTAGACCAAAAATGGATTATACAACTAACATTGAAAAATTACCACATTTATTAACTTCTTTTGATCACAGTTATACATATAACTAGGATTTTATAAAACACATAAACTTTTTATGTGTTTTATTTTTTTGATAAATATAGCAAAAAATAAGCAAATAGTTTATAATTAAAATATGAATATAGCAAAATTAATCAGAAATGTTCCCGACTTTCCAAAACCAGGGATAATGTTTAAAGATATATCACCTTTATTAGCAGACGGAGAGGCTTTAAATTATACAATTTCAAAGATTGCTGATGAGTGCAAAGATGTTGATATCATTGTAGGCCCAGATGCGCGAGGATTCTTATTCGGTACACCCGCTGCTGCTTTTTTAAAAAAACCATTCATAATGGTTCGTAAGCCTAATAAACTACCAGGTGAAGTTATTGCGATGAAATATGATTTGGAATATGGAAGCAATAGTTTAGAATTACAAAAAGGGTTTGTTAAACAAGGCCAAACAGCTGCAATTGTAGATGATGTGCTTGCAACTGGTGGGACTACCAAAGCAATTATTAAGTTATTAGAATCGCAAGGTGTAGAAGTTAAAAAAGTAATTGTTTTATTAGAATTACAAGAATTGTATGGAAGAAAATTATTAGGTGAACATACCGAAGTAGTTTCATTAATTAAGGTATAAAAATCACAAATTAGGCATCTAATTTGTGATATTTTTTTAACTTAACACAAAAGTTTGTGAGTATTCTTTATTGTCGTCATCAATATGGTATTTAAATGTTAATGTGTTGGTATTAGGATCTCAAGTTGAATCGGTGAATTTTTTAGCATCTGATTTTTTTGATGTAATTCTATTTGCATATGACGCATCTGCAAAAGAAAATAATTTATTATCATTTTTATTTCCCATACCTGATATTCCAACATATTCTTTTCCATTGGTTCCATATTTTTGTAAACCAGGAAATTTTTTATTTTTCTTTGGCTTTGTTTTCTTTTCGAGTGCTTTTTGAATTTGTTCTTTGACTTTTTCTTTTGTAACACCATCATATAATTTTAATGGAGCAGTTTTAATAGTGTCTTCACTTTGTTTTGGACTTTCTTCTTCATTTTCATTGTCAACATTTTTTGATTCATTACCATCTACAACTTTTGTATTATCAGATGTTTCTTCACTAGTTAGATTATTTTTTGGTAAAGTTTCAGTTTTTAATTTTGGTTGTTCTTGTGGGTTTTCGGTTCCGTTAAATGGAGTTCCTGTTTGTGTTGAATCACTTGGTTGGTTTTGTTCATGTTGCTGTTCGTGATTTTCGTTTGGATTAGGTTGGTTATTTTGACTTGCTACAACTCTAGGTTGTGATTCAGAAGATTTTAATGTAGGTTCTTCTGAAGGGGTATCTTTCTGATTATTTTCTTTTGTTGGTGTTTTTGCACTTTGATCATTTGTATTATCATTAGATGTTGGTTCCGAGTTTTCTGGTTGATTTTTAGAAGTTTCACTTGATGTTGTTTGTGCATTTGCATTAGGTTTTTCAGCTTTTAATGCTGCTGGAGCAGGAGGTGTTTCATGGACTGTTTCACCTGAACCAGATTGTATATTTTGTTCATTGTTATTTTTTTGTCCAGAATCAGAATTACCTGTGGGTTGAGTAGAGTTTTTTGGTGAATAACTTTCTGTTTTTGGATTTGTTGTATCCGATGAATTAGGTTTTCTTTGTGAAGTTTTTGTAGAATCTGTGGTTTTTGTTTCGTTGTCAGTTTTAGAATTTTCATCATTAGGTGATTCTTCTCTTGAAGAATCTTGATGTTCCGTATTTTGTTGGTTTGTCCCAGTAGAACTAACCCTTTCTTCATTTCTACTTGTTGAGTTTGTTTTTTGATTACCCTTATCAGATGGAGTATTATTTGTTTGTGATGTATTAGGATTTTTTGGATCTTGTTCTTGTGTTGTTATATTAAGTTTGATTTTTTGCTCGTATGTTTTATTTTTACCATCAACTATATATCTAAATGTTAATGTTTTGTCTTCTTCATTTCAAATTGAACTCTCAAATACATTATTGTTATGTTTATTACGTCCCTTCTTTCTAGTTTTCTTAGTTTCAGAGGTTTGTGTTTTTGGGATATCTTTTAATTTTAGTGGATCAAGTCCATCTTTTGTTTTAAAGAGTTTATTATCATCACTTGTACCACCAGTTGCTATTCCAAAAAAGTAAGTGCTATTTTCTGCTTTTCCAGCTTTAGTCTCTTTATATCTTTGTAACCCAGGGAATACATTTTTCTTTGTTGACAATCTTTCTTTAATCTTATTATAAATTTTTTCATCTGTAACATTAGGTAATTTTTCTAATGCATTTTCATATGAAAGAGGTTCAGTATTTTCAGATTTGTTTGTTTTTTTGTCTTCATCTGTTTCAGATGTAATTGGAGTTTTTGGAGGGGTACTACTTCTCGCTCCAGATGTTGGTTTTTGTTCAGAACTTTGAGTTTCTTGTTTTGTTTTATCTAAATCAGGTTTTGGAGCAGATGTTCCATTTTTGTTAGTAGGTTGCCCATTATCTTTTGTAGAAGGTTCTGTTATATTATTTAATTTAATAATTTGTGTGTATTCTGTTTTGCCACCAATTACCATATATTTAAATGTAATTGTCTTAGTAGCAGGATCTCAGGTTGAATTTAGAAATTTGCGATTATCTTTGGTTTCAGGATTACCATCTGATGTAAGTTTAGTAATATCCAATCCATCTCTAACATCAAATAATTGATTATCAGTTCCGTTTCCTCCACCTGCTATACCAATAAAATCAGGATCTTTATATCTTTGTAATCCTTTAAAAGGTTTTTTTAATATCTTATCATAAATCATTTGATCACTTATATTTGGTTTTTTAACTAAAGCATTTGAATAATCTATGTTTGTTTCTGTTTGGTTATTCGGATTTTGTTCGGATGTTTTTTCAACTATATTTGTTAAAGTTATGGTTTGTGAATATTGCATTGTATAACCAATTACCATATATTTAAATGTAATAGTTTTAGTTTTAGGATCTCATGTAGATTTATCGAACACTCTATTGCTTTTAGTTTCCTCTTTTCCATCTGATGTAAGTTTACTAATATCTAATCCATCTCTAACTGAAAATAATTGGTTATCAGTTCCATTACCTCCACCAACTATCCCTATAAAATCAGGATCTTTATATCTTTGTAATCCTTTAAAAGGTTTTTCTAATATTTTATTATAAATTACTTGATCACTTATATTTGGTTTTTTAACTAAAGCATTTGAATAATCTACTTTATCAGGTTTATTTTTTTCATCACTTGGATTAGGATTGTTTTTGATAGGTAGATTTTGAGATTGTGGGTTATTAGGTTTAGGTTTTTCAATAGGATGTGTTGGTGTAGTTTTTGTAACCTGCATTTTTGGAGAATTTAAATCAACTGGTTTTGCTTCTTCTTTTATTTTTGGTGAGCAGCTTACAGCAATAACAATAGGAGTTATAGTTAAAGATGCAATTGATAAGAATAATTTTGATAACTTGTGCTTTTTCATAATTTCCCTTAAATTCCTTATAGAAATATTTTATAATTTATATGTATATAATTAATTATATATATAAAAAGTATGTAATTTTATATAAAATAAATATTTTCATAATTTCCATAAAAAGATATCGTTATTTAACGATTATAGAGTAATAATATCTCATATTGCTTTCTTATATCATATGTTATAAATATAAGAATATATATATAAAAGTATTTCCACATTTTACAAGATAGAAATTAATAAAAATATTTATGTATTAAAATTATAAAAAATCTATAAAAATATTTTGTTTTTTGTTGTTTTTCGCTATAATAATTTAGCAATTTATAGGCACTATAGCCAAATGGCCAAGGCATGGGTCTGCAAAACCTTGAGTGCGGGTTCGAATCCCGTTAGTGCCTCCATAATTAAATGCGCCCGTAGCTCAACTGGACAGAGTGTTAGGTTACGGCCCTAAAGGTTGCGGGTTCGACTCCTGCCGGGCGCGCCATATATTTAATACCATATAAGCCCCGTTTTGGGGTATTTTAATACACTTTTGCATAAATTTGGCTGCATTGTTGGTATTAGTTTTGTAATATATTCAAAACAAAAAAAGTAAACCAGTTTTGATAAAAACATGAAATGAATTTCATATTTTTTCTAAAAAATTCAACAACTTATATAGATAAGAGTATAATACTATCAAATAGTTATTTAAAATAAAGGAGAAATTATTATGAAAATGAAAGCAATTACATTTAATAAAGAAGGAAAAGTACAGTTAGTTGACTTTGACAAACCTAGAGTTATTAAACCTACCGATGCAGTTGTTCGGATTTTGAAAACTACTATTTGTGGAACAGATTTACACATTTTAGGTGGAGATGTTCCTGAAACACAACCTGGTAAAATCTTAGGACACGAAGGAATTGGTATAGTTGAGGAAGCAGGTTCAGCAGTATCTAACTTTAAAGTAGGTGATAAAGTTATTGTTTCATGTATTACATCATGTAATAAATGCTACTACTGTAAACGTGGTCTTCCCGCACACTGTGAAACAGGTGGATGAATTTTAGGACATAATATTAATGGAACACAAGCAGAATTTGTACACATTCCACATGCTGATGGTTCATTATATCATGCACCTAAAACAGTATCTGATGATGCTTTAGTAATGTTATCTGACATCTTCCCTACCTCATTTGAAATCGGGGTACAAAGTTCTCATATTAAACCAGGAGATACTGTTGCAATTATTGGAGCAGGACCAATTGGTTTAGCTGCTTTACTGACAGCACAATTTTACTCACCATCAAAGATTATTATGGTTGATTTATCAGAATCAAGACTAGAATTTGCAAAAAAATTCGGTGCAACACATACTATTAAATCAGGTAATTTAGAAGAAATTAAAGCAAAAGTTTCGGAAATTACTAATGGACGTGGAGTAAATGTGGCAATGGAATGTGTTGGTTATCCAGCAACATTTGATGTAGCACAAAATATTGTTGCTATCGGTGGACACATAGCTAATGTTGGAGTACATGGAAAACCAGTAAGTTTTGAATTAGAAAAACTATGAATTAAGAACATTACTTTTTCAACAGGTTTAGTAAATGCAACAACTACACAAATGCTTTTAGATGTCTTAGAATCAGGAAAAATCGATGCAAGCAAAATGGTAACACACCACTTTAAGCTTTCAGAAATGGAAACTGCATATAACATCTTTAAGCATGCCGGAGACAATAGAGCGCTCAAAGTTATTATTGAAAATGATTTAACTAAATAACAAAATCCAAGGATTATCCTTGGTTTTTGTTTCTAGTCATAAAAAGAAAAAAAGTATAAGTGAGAACTTATACTTTTATTTTGTTTATTTTTTTAGTTTGTTTAATTGATGTACTGCATTACGTGCAGCTTCTCATAATACTTCTGAGAAAGTTGGATGTGGGTGTATAGCAGAAGCTATTTCATAGATAGTTGATTCTAAATCCATAGCTAAAACAACCTCTGAGATTAAGTCTGTTGCTGTTCCACCAATAATGTGACATCCAAGAATTTCACCAAATTCTTTTCCAATAATAAATTTAGCAAAACCTTTTTCTTCGTGTGCTGCTAATGCTTTACCAATGAATGTGAATTGGTGTTTAGCTACTATAAAATCTTTACCTTGCTCTTTTGCTTGTTCTTCAGTTAATCCGACAGTTGCAATTTCTGGATGGGTGTAAACGCAAGCAGGAACGGTTTTTGAAGAGTATTTAACTTCTTTTTTAAGAATGTTAGATACAGCAACAATTGCATGTCTGTAAGCAACATGTGCTAACATTGATTGACCTACAACATCACCGATACCATAAACACCATCAACATTGGTTTTACAGAATTCATCTACTAAAAGTTGCTTACGATCTCCAAGTTTGATTCCGACTTCTTCTAAACCAAGTGATTCTGGAACTCTACCAACAGAAACTAAAACTAATTCTGATTCAATTGATTCTTCCTTACCATTTACAGTATAGAAAATTTTGTTGTTTTCAAATTTTGTTGTATTTGCATTAGCAATAACTGTAACACCTGCTTCTTTTAAATCAGCAGTAACTTGTTTGATAATATCTTTATCAAGCATTGCTAAAACAGTTGGAAGGTTTTGTAAAATAGTTACTTTTGTTCCAGCAGCAGAAAATACTTGGGCAAATTCAACCCCGATTACACCTCCACCAACGATAGTTAATGATTGTGGTTTGTTTTTAAGGTTAATTGCTTCCTTTGAAGTAATTAACTTACCTGATTTATAACCTTCTTCAAATCCAGGAAGTGGTATTTTACGATCAGATGAACCGGTTGCAATGATAATATTTTTCCCACGGTAAACTTTTGAATCAACTTCAACTTCATGGGCTCCAACAAATTTTGCTGTTCCAAGGATAGTTTTAACCTTGTTCATACGCATTAGAGCTTGTACACCATTAGTAAGTTGTTTTACCACACCGGCTTTTCTGGCATGCATTTTTTCTCAGTTTACACTAACATCAATTATTCCATCAATTCCAAAATCGTGTGCATGTTTAATATTTGATAAAACTTCAGTAGTTTTTAATAATGCTTTTGTAGGGATACATCCAACATTTAAGCAGACTCCACCTCAAAATTCTTTTTCGATGATTAAAGTTTTTAATCCAGCACCACCTGCTTCTTCAGCGGCTAAATATCCACCAGGCCCAGAACCAATAACAATTAAGTCAAATTCTTCTTCAACTTTACCTGTATATGCTTTTCCTGTGTTCTTTGCCTCAACTGCAGGTGCAGCAGATGTTGAGGCAGGTGCAACTGGTGCAGGTTTGGTAGCGGTTGCTGGTCTTTTGAATGAAGAAAGGTCAAAAAGTTGATTTGAAACCTTAACTTCACCTACAACTGAAGCTCCCCCACCTTCTTCAGCAGGTTCTTCTTTAGTTGGTGCAGGTGGTGCAGGAGCAGCGACAGGGGCTGCTTCTTCAACATCTCCACTTCCATCATCGATATAATATATTTCTTGGCCAACATGGATAACATCCCCGACAGCCATTAAAACCTTCACAATTTTACCAGTTGCAGGTGAAGGGATATCTGAAGTAACTTTATCGGTTTCAACAGAAAAAAGCGAATCACCTTCTTTTACTTCATCACCTTCTTTTTTGTAAATTTCAGCAACTGTTCCCTCGTGTAATCCTTCTCCTATATCAGCAAATTTAAATTTATGCATACTATAAAACTCCTAAAATTTCTGGTTTTTCAAGTAATTCTTTAACTCTAGCAGCGAATCTACCGGCAGCAGCACCATCAATTCATCTGTGGTCTGCAGCGACGGTAAAGTTCATTACTTTACCAGGTACAATTTGTCCATTTTTAACAACTGGTTTATCGAGAATAGCTCCGACACCAGCGATTGATATTTCAGGCCAGTTAATAACAGGTGTTCCAAATAAAGCACCTACTGAACCATAGTTAGTAATGGTAAATGATCCACCAGACATTTCATTAGGTTTAATTTTTTTATCTCTAGCAGCAAGTGCTAAACGGATAATTTCTTTACCTAAATCCACGATTGTAAGGTTTTGGGCATCTTTTACTACAGGAACCATTAACCCAGCTGCTGTATCAACAGCAATTCCTAAATTAATAGTTGTAGGATAAACGATTTCGTTAGCTGCTTCATCATATTTAGCAGCAAAAATAGGGAATTCTTTTAAAGCAGTAATAATTGCTTTTGCAATGTAAGGTAAGAATGTTAATTTTACCCCAGTAGCTTTTTGCACATCCTCTACGATTGATTTTCTTAAATCTCAAAGACGAGTTACATCGATTTCATTTACTAATGAAAAGTATGCAACAGATGCTTGTGAAGTTTTCATTGCACGAGCAATAGCATTACGGATTGGAGTAATTTTTTCTCTTCTTCCGTCTAAGGTAACTGGTGCAGGTTTGCTCACTACATCAACATGTGCTGCAGGAGCAGCAGAAGTAGCAGCAGGTGCAGCGGTAGCAGGGGCAGCAGGTTTTGCAGCAGGTGCTGCAGCAAATGCACGAACATCTGCTTCAGTAACTCTACCTTGTGGCCCTGTTCCAATTACTAAATTAATATCAATTCCCAATTTGTTCGCTACAGCACGAGCAATAGGAGTTGCGATTTTTCTTTCCATAAATTTCCTTTCTAGTAGTTAATTATAACCTAAAAAGAAACAACCTCTTTAATTTTAGCAACAATTTTATCACTATCAATTGCGTGATATTTTTCTCCACGTGCTAAAGGAACTGTGATGTCGTATCCGGTTAAACGTGCTAAAGGAGCTTGTAAGTATTCAAATGCTCTTTCATTTACTCTAGCAATAATTTCTGCTGAAACTGAAAATGATCTAACGGCTTCATGAACCACAAGTAATCTTCCGGTTTTCTTAACTGAATTTACAATAGTTTCAGTGTCAATTGGTTTAATAGTTCTTAAGTCAATTAATTCTACACTGATTTCTGGATTAGATGCTTGAAGTTTTTTAAGTGCTTCAAGTGATTCGTGAACTTGTGCTCCGTATGTTACAAGAGTTAAGTCGTTTCCTTCAACTAAAACATTTGCTTTTCCAATTGGAACTTCATAAATTTCAGCTGGAATTTCTTGTTTAAATGAACGGTAAATTTTCTTTGGTTCTAAAAATACAACTGGATCTGGGTCATTGATAGCTGCTATCATTAATCCTTTTGTATCATAAGGAGTTGATGGCATAACAACTTTTAATCCAGGAATGTGTGAATAAAGTGCTTCAATCGCTTCTGAGTGATGTTCGAGAGCTCTAACTCCACCTGCCATAGGCATTCTTAATACCATTGGAACTGTTACTCTTCCACGAGTTCTGTTTCTATATCTAGCTGCATGCACAAAAAGTTGTTGAAATGCAGGGAAAGAGAATCCTTGGAATTGAATTTCAACAATAGGTTTTAGTCCATAAATAGCTGCTCCAACTCCAACACCACACATTGATGCTTCAGCAATAGGTGAATCTCAAGCTCTGGTAAGCCCGTATTTCTTTTGTAATCCTTCGGTTGCTCTGAAAACTCCACCTTCATACCCTGCATCTTGTCCTCAAAGAACAACGGTTGGATCTTTTTCCATCATTAAATCAATAGCATTAGTTAAAGCACCAATGTTATTTAATGTAACTGTTTTATCCATTATTTACTCTCCTTTAAGTTTGCATAGTAAGCCAAAGCTTCTTGTTTTTGTTCTTCTAATTCAGGTGTAAGTGTGTGATAGGTGTAGTCAAATACTTCATTGATGTCTACATCTAATTCTTCTAATGATTCGTTGTATGCTTTCTTAACTTCTTCCATTGCAGATTCTCACATTTGATCTCTTTCTGCTTCGGTTAAGTATTTTTTATCGTATAGATATTTTTCAATACGGTGCATAGGTTCTCATTTTTCGTGTTCTTTTTCTTCTTCAACAGTACGATATACTCTAGGGTTATCTGATGTTGTATGTGGTCCTTGTCTTCAAGTAATGAATTCGACTAAAACAGGTCCATTTCCTTCGCGAGCAAATTCAACTGCTTCTTTCATTACTACATAAGAAGCTAACAAGTCATTTCCGTCAACACGAACTCCTGGCATTCCAGCAGCAGCAGCCTTAGCAGCAACTGTTTCAGAACCAGTTTCAAATTTTTCAGGTGTTGAAATACTTCATTGATTATTGTTTACACAGAAAACTGATGGTCATTTTCAAATTGAAGAAATATTAATTGCTTCATAGAATTCACCTTCAGCTGTTCCCCCGTTTCCAACGAAAGAAACTGATACAGTTTTTTTACCTAGTTGTTTTGCTGCATAAGCAATTCCTGCAGCATGTGAACATTGTGTTGCGATAGGAACATTAACAGGAAGTAAATTAATCCCTTCTGGAACTACACTTCCACGTTCATTTCCATTTCAGTATAATAATTGATTTTTAATAGGCATTCCCATATAAAGCATAGTTGCATTTGAACGGAATGCTGGAACAAATCAGTCGTCTTTGGTTAACACCATAGCAGACGCTACTTGTAATGCTTCTTCACCAAAGTTAGGTGCAAAAGTAAGCATTCTCCCTTGTCTTTGAAGTTGTGTCATATATTCATCTTGTCTTCTTGAAAGAACCATAAATCTATATGCTTTTAACAATTCTTCTTTTGATAATTTAGGGTCGTGTTTTTTACCTTCGGCTGTTAAATTTCCATCAATGTCTAAGAAACGAACAATTTCTTCTTTTTTAGACATTACTAATCCAGGTTTTACAAATTTAAAAGTCATAACATCCTTTCTGATTTAATGTTTGATTTAAAGGAAAATTTCCTTATTTTTTGTTGTAATTTAGATTTAAAGCATTTAAAATGGTTTGGATTACAAAGTTAAATGGTTTGTTAAAGTGTGGCAAGAAGTAAAAGTCCATTAATGCAATTTGTGGTAAGGTTAATCTTTCTTGAATTGCTAATGATAGCATATAAATTACCTCGGTGTGGTTTGCTTCTTTACCTACTGAACCAATTTGTGCTCCTAAAAGTCTAAGTGTGTTTTTGTCATATGTAATTTTCATTCATACTTTATAGTGTTTACGCATAAATTCAGGACGATCATTGTCTTCAAAGTATTCTACAGCATAAGAATCTTTGAATTTTGGATGTCTAGATGCTGCTACTTCTGAAAGTCCTGTTGATGAATAGTTGAAATCGAACACACTAATAGCGTTGGTTCCTGAGTATCCAGGGAATGGAATAGTTTCGTTTCCTGCTAAGTGGAAAGCAGCAACAATACCAGTTTTAACAGCATTTGTTGCTAAAGCGATGTTTACATATTCATCTGAAACATTGCTAATCATTGAAGCTGCATCACCGATAGCATAAACATCTTGATCTGATAATGATCTTTGGAATTTGTCAACTTTAATAGCACCATTAGGTAGTTTGTCAACACCTTGAATTAATTCGGTTTTTGGTCTAAATCCGATAGCCAAGATTACTAAATCAGCTTCGTATGTTCCTTTGTCTGTAACAACAGCAGAAACACATTTTCCGTCTTTAGTTGTAAATCTTTGAACTTTTTCATTAAGTTGTAATTGAATTCCGTTTTTTACCATAGTTGCTTCAACTTTGTCAGTAAATTCTTTGTCAAAGTAGTTAGGTATAATACGGTCTTGCATATCAATTAAGGTAACATGTTTTCCATATTTATGGAATGCTTCGACAATTTCTACACCAATGTATCCAGCACCAATAACAACAACATTTCTAACATCTTTTGATTCTGCCTTAGCCTTAATTTCTTTTGCATGTGCAAAGATTTTAGAAACTAAAATGTTGTCTAAGTGAATGTTTTCAAAAGGTGGAATAATTGGTCAAGTTCCTCCAGCATATACAAGTTTGTCATAGTAGTCTTTAAAAACTTGTCCAGTTCTTAAGTCTTTAACTACAACATATTTTTCTTCACGATTTACTTCTATAACATCATGAGCATCTTTGATGTCTACTCCAAGTGATTTAAGTTGTTCAATACTTGAGTAGAATAATCCATCTGGATTAGAAAATTCCCCTCCAACTCATAGAGCAATACCACATCCTAAAAAAGAAATGTCAGTATTTTTATCATATGCCACTAAATGTGAGTCTGGAGCAATTTTCTTCATTGTTCTTAAAAATGAAGTCCCAGCATGGTTTGCTCCTATTGATATAATTTTCATTAAATAACCTCCGTTTTATTTAATATGAATAATTATAAAACTTTTTTCATTCTTTATACAGAATAACAAAAGCATTCATATTATTTATAAGATTGTAATGCAGTAATTAAAACTGTATTATAAACATCTTCTGTGGTTGATCCTCTTGATAGATCGTTTACAGGTTCAGCAATCCCTGTAATAACCGGTCCGATTGCACCGAATCCCCCAAAACGTTGTGCAATCTTATATCCGATGTTACCTGCATCTAAATTAGGGAACACAAAAACATTTGTAACTCCTGTATATGCAGGTTTTTTGTATTTTGCTTGTCTTACTTTTTCATCAAATGCTGCATCAAATTGGATTTCTCCTATTGCCTTAGTATCTGCAAGTTCATTAAATTTTGCTGTTGCTTCAGCAGATAATTTTGATTCATCACTAACTGCTGAACCATCTGTTGAAAAAGACAAGAAAGCTACTTTTGGATCAAAACCAAGGCTTTTAGCAAATTCGGTGGCATTTAATCCGATTTCTGTTAATTGATCTGCATTAGGTTTGATGTTGACTGAAATATCTGAAAATAGGTATTTTTGTTCATCTTTATGCATAATCATAGCAGAAGAAATAGTTTTGATGTTTTTCTTAGGTCCGATTACTTTAAAAGCAGCACGTAAAATATCAGCTGTTGTGTAATTTAATCCACCGACAACCCCATCAACTTCTTTGTTTTTAAGCATCATCATTGCGTAAAAAGGTGCTTGTTCAAGATTTTTAACTGATGCTTCTAAAGTTTCCTTTCCTTTTCTTAATTCAAAATATTGCTTTGCATATTCTGATTTTTTCTCATCTGAGATAACTTCCTGCTTGATATTAGGTGTAAGTGAGCAGTTATGTTGTGAAACTAATAACACAATATTTACTAAATCACTTTCAGCAACTTTAGTTGCTGCTTGAATTGATCTTTGATCTTCACCATCAATAAGCAAAATAGTCTTCTTACTCTTTAATTGAGTATTTTTTTGATAAATTGTATTTTCTAATTGTTTTTGGAAATTCATCCTTCTCCTTAAATATTAAATACGATTATATTATAATATATTCTAAATAAAAATCCTTAATATAGCAGTATTTTTGCAAAATCTGCTTTAAATATGAAAATGTATGCAATAAATTTGCTCAATTTGTCATTAAAAGTTTATTTTATAATCAAAAATACAGCTTTTTATTAACTTTTTCATTTGTATTTATATAGTGATATAATTAAAAAATGAAGAAGCAATTTCAAACAGTAACAAGCAAAGAATTAAATTTATCTTTCGATTTTGAGATTCTAAATCATCAAAATCGAATTTTGGATATAAAAATTAATGGACTACTTCGTGAGTTAAAATATTCTGTTGAATATTTTGACTGATTCATCGAAGATTTATTATTTTTGCTTGATAAAAATCGATACCAAAAACGCTGAGATTATGGACAAATCAATATTTTTGGTGTTACAAATTTAAATCTTAAGGAAAATGAAACAAAATTTGTTAAACTTTTTAAAAGTATAACAAATTTTGATTTAGTAAATAAGGAGTAAAAAAATGAAAATATATGTATGTAAGGAAACTACACCATTTTACACACTTCCTCTTGAAGAAATAATGGCTAAAGATGAAGATAATCATGAAGATATTATTTATCTTTATCAACATGCTAATGATGTGATTATTGGACGTAATCAAAATGCATATAAGGAAGTTAAATTCGATGTTTTAGAGCGTGATAAAATAGGTTTATATCGTCGTTTATCAGGTGGTGGAGCTGTTTATCATGACCTTGGTAATTTAAATTTCTCATTTATTACTAATGATAAAACAGAGCATAGTTATCAAAAGTTTTTAGAACCGGTTCTTAATTTCTTAAAATCACTTGGTTTAGATGCACAATTTAAAGGAAGAAATGATTTAGTTGTAAATGGTGCAAAATTTTCAGGTAATGCACAATTTATTTATAAAAATAAAATTGTACATCACGGAACTATATTATTTAATGTTGATTTAACAAGACTTTCAACTGTTTTAAATCCAAGTAAATTAAAAATGGAATCAAAAGGAATAAATAGTGCAAGACAAAGAGTGACAAACATTTTAGATGAATTACCAGTAAAAATGAGTATTGAAGAATTTAAAAATAAATTCATTGAATATTTGATGCATAAATATGATGCAAAATTGCTTGATATACCTGAAAAATATACTACCTTAGTTCCACAATTGCGCAAAATTAGATCATCAAATGAGTGAGTTTTAGGTAAGAATCCGGAATTTTCCTTTTATAGCGAAAAGAAAACAGATGGTGGAATTTTACAAATAAGTGCTAATGTAAAAGAAAACAAGATAGTTGAAATTAAATTTGAAGGTGATTTTCTTACCTTACTTGGAACCGAAAGCATCGAAAGTGCATTAGTTGGACTTGATTTTGAGAAAAATAAAATATTAGAATTTTTAAAATCAGTACCTAATTTAGATAACTATTTTGGAAGCATTAGTCCACAAGAAATAGTTGATATAATGTTTGGTGAATAATGGAAAGTAAATATATAGAGATTTTAAACGAAAGAATACATTATATAGAAGAAAACACCGGTAAACCAAAAGTTTTATTTTTACACGGATTTAATTCCTCTGCTGCTTTTGCAAACCAAGTTTACTTACAGAAAAATCGTAATTATGATGTAGTTGCTATCGATTTTCCCGGTTGTGGTTTCAGTAGTGCTAAAGAAGCAATATCAATTGAGTTATATCAGCAGGTTGCATTGGAATTTGTAAAGCAATATAATTATGATTTTAAACTTGTTATTGGACATTCGCTTGGTGGAGCGAGTGCTTTATATTTATTAAATAATAATTTAGTTAAAAAAGCACTACTAGCAGCACCGATAAATTATGAAATTTTGGATAATAAATTAGGTGAAAGTGTTGAAGCAGCAATCAAAAGAATGAAAAGTTGACTCATACCTGAAAATTATGATTCAGCTTATGAAAGTTCAGATAATTTGATTTATAATGATAAACTGGATTACCGTAAAAACTTATCAAAAGTTGCTACGATGTTTTTGAAATTAATGGATAGAAAGCGACCTATGTTTTTAAATATGGTTACATCACAGATTTTAAATCCCAATTACCTAAAAACAAGCATTAAAAGTTTATATCAAGCAAATAATGACTATGAATTTATTACTGGTATTAATGATAAATTTGTTCCTTACTTTACTATAAAAAATATTGCAAATAAGATGCAAAAAAATGTAACACTTTTGCAAAATTGTGGA
Source organism: Mycoplasma sp. 394 (assembly GCF_054353895.1). Lineage (NCBI taxonomy): Bacteria > Bacillati > Mycoplasmatota > Mollicutes > Mycoplasmatales > Mycoplasmataceae > Mycoplasma > Mycoplasma sp. 394. The sequence goes on from NZ_JBTHHL010000004.1 coordinate 75,538, forward strand.
CATGCCTTATTTTTTGAGCAACCTGAAGCAATAAATAAAAAAATTAATCAACTTGTTGAGTATTTATATATAAAAGGTTAATAACCTTTTATTTTCTTATTCTGGAGTCTTATGTTATATATTGATTTTGGTAATACATTAATTAAAATTGGTTATTTTTTGAATTCAAACTTAATAATTGAAAAATTAGAGGTGAAATTATTAAGTTTTGATTCATTGAAAGAAAAAATTGTTCAAATAAAAAACAAAATAAATATTAAAAGTATTATTATTTCTTCTGTTAAACCAGAAAAAAATATCATTTTATCGCAAGTATTTGATTTTTTAAAAATAAAATATAAATTTATTTCATATTTGGATTTCAATGAAAATGATTTAACATTCAATAAAAAAATAGCAAAAGAAGAAGTGGGAAATGATATATTACTGGCTGCATATTATATTGGGCATAAATATGAAAGTGGTTATGTAGTTTCATTAGGGACAGCATTAGTTTTAAGTAAAACTGAAAATAAAAAAATAATCGGTGTTAGCATAATGCCGGGGATAAAAAAAGGGTTAAATGCTCTTTTTGATAATACTTCATTAGTTAAACAAATCAAATTAAATAAAGATATAAAAAATATCGGTTATAATACTTCTGATGCAGTTTCATCAGGAGTTCAATTTAGAATTTTATCTTTGATTATGTATTTAAATTCTATAAATAAGCAAAATTATAAAATAATTTTCACCGGAGGAGATTTAAGTTACTTTAATAAAGAAATTTTTAATAATATTGAAGAGGAAATTGTTGTAAAATCTTTAATTTTATTTACTAATAATAAACTCAAAGAAAGTATATAAGAAAGGAAAATATGAAGAGAAAATTATCTCTATTAACATTTGTTTCATTGCTAACATCTGCACTTGCAATTTCATGTGGGACAACTAACCAACAAAAGCAACCACAAAAATATAAAATACTTGTTTCTGGTGTTGAAAATAAAGCAAATAAGTATATTTTAACATTAAAAGCATATGAAATTCCAATTTCGTCAGATATAACAACTGATAAAATACAAATACAAATAAGTGGTTTAACTGAAAAATTGACAGCAATAAGTTTTGATAAAAATTCAAGGGAAATTAAATTTAATGTAACTAATTTAGACTTTGATAAAGATTATAAGATTGAAAAATTAATTGTAAATATCAATCAAATAAGTACTAATTTGGTTTTTAAAAAACAAAGACCAAAACAAGAACCGAACCCAATTCCACAACCATCAAAACCAGATAAACCAAAAGAACCCGTGACCCCCCCACCTTTACCATCGGATTTTCATATTCCTACACAAGACTATAGTAAAAATAATCAATATCCAGATTTTGTTAAGCAATATAAGGTAGTAGATAGAAAACAGTTATATAATGAAATTTTTGATCGCAGTTTTGCTATAAAATTCGGTGTTGGTAATAAGACAGGTGATCACAGTAATGATTTTCGTTCAACAGATAGCGGGACAGCATGATTACTTGATTATCATAAACAAGACGATAATAAATATAAACTTTTCTTTGCAACTAATTTACATGTTGCAGCTGATTTATCAAATACATTAGATGAAAATGTTGCTAAAAAACTTAATTATATTGATCCAAGAAATATTAAAGCTCATTCAATCTCAATAGGTAAAGCAGCAAAAAAAACTGATTTTACAATCAAAGAAAATAACTATAATTATCAAGCAGATAGCGCAAATACTGTTAAATGATTCGCATCAGCAGATGAATTTTTGGATGCAAATAAGTCTGATTCAGCCGCATCAGAAACTACAAAAGCAGTAGGTATATCATCTCCAAAGTTAATTTTTGCAGGTTTTGATTTTATTGATCACAAATATATTCAACCATTTCAAGATAATTTAAAGAAATTAGCACAAGAACGACTAAAAAATTATACTACTGATGCTGATCCCGATGATGAAAGCGATGAAGGTCATATTTTAAAGCAACAATTAAAAGATGAGAATTTTTATCCATTTTATACAGATTTTGCTGTTTTTGAAATAGATATTGATATGTCTAAGTTAAATACTCAAGCACAGCAAATGTTTAAATTGGCTATAGCAGGTGTTGATTCTTATTTAACTAGACTAAATGCAACAAATCAATTACCTAATCAAGATAAAAAAACTTCTGTATATATGCAAACTGTTGATTATATGAGTGCATTTAATGAAAAATACCAAAACAGTTTAACTAATTCAAAAGAAGTATATATAGGTGGCTATCCACAAGCTGATGCATCAGGAACAGCAGCATGAAGTATTAATAATCCAACTGAAAGAAATTCAACTTCTTTAAAATGAAATTCACGAAGTAAATCAAATGAAAAAACTTTTGCATTACCTACAAATAGCGCAGAAGAAAAGATTAATAGTGGTAATTATACACCTTATACTTCAGCACAAGGAAGATTGCTAGGTAATTATTATGGTTATAATTATTCAATTTGATTTTCATCATTATATTATGGAGCATCTGGTTCGCTTGTGTATAATGAATTTGGACAAATGATAGGTATATATGATGCAGTTGCTTCAGATGTTCAAAAGAATGACTTTTCTAAGGTAGCTGGATTTGCACCGTTCTTTCTATCACATGATTTTGGTAAATTAAAAGCATATAATTTAATCGATGGGAGTAATAAGAAGAAATACCCGGCACAAACAGCTTCGTATCGTCAAAATTTATCAATAATTTATCCGAATGGTTTTGATAATTCACAAATACCGTTTAAGACAGCATTATTTCCAAATGGTTTTAAATAAATAAATCGTTTAGCACTATATAGCAGCGCTAAACGATATTTTTATTAATTTTAGGATATTTATTCACCTTAATATGTTTTGTTTTTGGGATGTTTATAACTAAGGTATATTCACCTTTTATTTTTTCAATATTTTGAAACTTGGTTATTAACACAGAAGGTTTATCGAAAAATCATTGTTCATAAATTTTTGTAAGTTCCTTAGCTAAACATATATTGACATTATCATTAAAAACATCATAAATATCTTTGATGGTTTGAAGTAGTTTATGTGGTGATATAAAGAAAATATATGTTCCTTCAGATAAATTAGTAAGTTGATTCTTTCGCTGCTGACTTTTATCTTTGATAAAACCTAAAAAAGTAAAATTATTAGAAAATCCGGAACCAACAAACGCTGTTGTTACTGCAGAAACACCAGGAATTATTTCAATATCATATCCGTTATTTCTTGCAAGATTAATAATACTAAAACCAGGGTCAGAAACAACAGGCATCCCAGCATCAGAAACCAATCCGACATTTTTTTGTGCTTGCAGAAAGTTTAAAATAATTTTAGCAGTAGCATTTTCGTTAAAAGCATTATTAGTAATCAATGTTTTTTTGGTTATACTAAAATGTTCTAATAGTTTGGTAGTTACTCTGGTATCTTCACAAGCAATTATATCTACTTTATTTAAAGTTTCAACAGCGCGAAACGTTATATCCTTAAGATTACCTATTGGAGTTCCTATTATATATAACTTACTCATATAACCTTCTAAGTTTAATTAATAAAGCAACTTTTTGCATCTCAAAATTACTGTTATAATCTGATAAATTTTTGTTAAATTCAAGCATTAATTTATTAGCAGAATTAACTTGTCGAATATTTTGTGTTTTTCTATTTATTAATCTATATATTTTGTCCAATTCTTTATATTTATAATTTAATAAATTACTGGTTTGAAATAGGTATTTTAATGCATTAAAGAAAAAAATATTTTCTTTTTTTAGATTTTCATTTAAAAAATCTAAAAATAAATTAAGTATATATTTTGAATTATTTTGTAATAGTTGTTCAAAATAAGTTATTAATTGTTTCAAAATTACTATATGCTGCTCATTTTCACTAAAATTTTGGTATCAATTTTCATTATTTGGTTTTTTAAAAAAGGGGATAAGATTAATAATTTGAGATCGTGAAATAATTGTTGGTAAAACCTTATTTATCTTGCTGGTGGTAGCAAAAATTATTGTATTATCATTTGGTTCTTCAATAAATTTTAAAAAACTATTTATTGTAATATGTGTAGTATGATCGATATCTTTAATTATTATAATGGTTTTTTGATTATTATTTTGTTGAAATTGTGCTTGATAAATTACTGCTTGAAGATCATCTTTTTTAATTATATCCTTGCTTCCATCGATTAAATAAATATTATTTGTAAGTTTGCTTAAATCTGTGTCTGGTGCAAATTTAGTATTATTAATGATGTTAATAAGCTGCAATAAAAAAATATTAACATTATCTGAATTAGTTTTAAAAAGGTATAAATGTGACAATTTATTTTTTTTATTTAACTCATCGAATTTAGTTAGTATTTGGTACATTTTTCTTATTAATATAACTTAAAAATTTAGTATTTTGATGGAGTTTGTCAACAACTTCTTTGCATACTACATCAGCATTTTCAGAACCATCAACAATAATAAATCTTGAAGGATTTTCGGAAATAAGTTTTTGATAACCTAAATAAACATCTTGATGGAACTGCATTTTTTCATTATCGAGACGATCTTGAACTAAACGATTTTTATCTCGGCGTTCCTTGCTTTTTTCAGGTGTAATATCAAAGAAAATAGTCAAATCAGGTATTGCATTATCAATAATTAAATTTGTTAGTTGTTTAACAAAATCATATCCTAACTTACGTGCGAACCCTTGATAAGCATAGAAACTATCAATATAGCGATCACAAAGCACTAACTCACCTTTTTCTAATGCAGGTCAAATAACTTTCTCAAGATGAATCCTGCGACTGGTTGAATATAGCATCGCTTCTGCAACAGGGGATAAATCACTATTTTTATCAAGAATAATATCTCTAATCCGTTCTGCTTCAGAGATGTTATGTCCACCTGGTTCGCGTGTTGAAATAAAAGGTAAGTTTGGATATTTTTCTTTGAAATATTGAATAAGTAGGTTTAAAATAGTGGTCTTTCCACTTCCGTCTAATCCTTCGAATGTAATAAACATAAATGTCCTCTATTCATTTTGACGATTTTTTATTGAGAATTTTAAGGTAGTTTCGTCGATATAATCAACTGAAGCACCTAATGGTATTCCAATTGCTATTTGTGAAACATTTAAACCTTTTTCTTTTAATGATTGTTTAAGTATGTTAGTTACAATTTCACCTTTTAAAGTAGGAGAAAGTGCTAAAATAATTTCATCAAAGGTTTGCGCATAGTCTAAAAATTTTTTTATCTCTGTAATGCTTTGATTGTATTGTATTTCATTTTCGATTTTTTTATCAAAAACAAAGTATTTACCGAAGTATATACCTGATTTTTCTATCTTGTTTAAAATAGCGAGACTCTCAATAACTAAAAGAGTGTTTTTGCGATCGAAGTCTGTGCATATTTTGCATTCTTGATTTTCTGTTAATATACTAGTGCAATTTGGACAAAATTTAGTTTTTTCCTTAATTTTTTTAATTTCATTTGCGAGTAAATTAACACTACTTTGATCATTTTCAAAAATCCAGTAGATAAATTTTTCAACTGTTTTTTTACTAAATCCTGGTATTTTACTTAGTTTTTGAGAAAGATTTATTATATCATCTGAATCAAACATAGTAATTAAAAAGGAAGTCCACCTGGCATTTCTTTTGGTGCTATTTTGTCTTGTTCTTCATTGATTTTGTCAACTAAAGCATTAATTGTAACGATTAATAAATCTTCAAGCAGTTCTTTGTCATCTGGATCTATTAAAACTGGATTGATGTCAATACTTTTTATTTGAATATCACCGGTAGCCACAATTTTAATCCCTTGTTTTTCTACCTCAAATTCTTGTTTTGAAAATGCATCTTGTTTGATTTGCATCTCTTTTTGTAATTGTTTTACTCTTTTAATAAAATCTGCATTCATAATTTGCCTTTCTATGATTTTCAAGTTTTTTTATAGATATATTTCGAAGCTTCAATTTGATCTTCGCGATCGTTCGGAATAACATTAATAAGTTTTTCAGGTTGATGTATAGGATTTTTGAGTTTATAATTACCTCTACGATATTCAGTGACAAGTTTTTTAATATTTTCACGATCATTAGAATTTACAAAATATAATCATTTATATCCATCACCATAAACATAATCTATAAACTTCTGAAAATCTACTTTATATTTATTTTTATTTAATAATTCAATCATTTTATCATCATTACACTGAAAAATAATTGCGTTTTTTGTTGCTACTAAAATATCAATTACTCTAAATCATTCAAAAAAACGATTTAAATCTACTCGATTATTAGTAAATTCAGCATCTTGTTTTAGTTTGTTATAAACATCTTTTGTGCTGCGATTGTTACGATCTTGTTGGATTCATAAAACTAAATTCAGCATACTTTCCATTTCGTCTTCACCTTCTCACTGATATTTGATCGGTTGATGATTATGTGGGATATTAATCTCAATTGTATTGTTAAATAATTGTTCTGATGTATCAATATCAGTAAGTATATTACTTTCTAAATCTTCTTTGTTTCCGTTATGTTCGTTAGATGAAAGAATAAATTCATTAGTTTTCAGTAACAATTCTTTTGTATGCTGCATTGTTTCATCTACATCAGTGTAGTTGATATCTGCATTTGTCTTAGGTTCAACTTCAAGATTATTAAACTTGGATTTTAAGAAATCATCACCTGTGAATAATTCATTTAGTTTATTTTCTTCTAAAATAGGTGACTCAGTTACCTGTTCTTTATATGGTTGATTAATAAAATTTATTTCATCATTTTTTTCAGGTATTTTCTTTCCTTGATTTTGAGTGTGATTTGCTTTAATTTTAGGTGAATTATCCAAATCAACTATATTAATAAAACCTGTTTCAATTAGTTTAAAAGGTTCTTCACTTTTTGTTATTTTAGTTAAAATATCATAAATATTCTTTGATATTTTAACTGCTAAATCATTATTTAAAGGAAGTCTATAAAAATCATCTTGATTAATATGATGCAATATTTGCACATCGTAAGTTTTAGAAAAAATAATTCATTCCTTTAAAACTTCTAAAATTGATATTAGAAAATGTTTTGGATCAATTCCATCTTCTTGCATTTGCTGAATCAATTTTAAAAGATTAATTATATCGTTGTTTTTTAAATAAATAATTAAATCAATAATTTTTTGCAAAGACATCAAACCAAAATTGTTTACCACATCTTCTAATAAGATTTTATTATCATTAAATGAACTAGCTTGTTCAGCAAGTGAAAGTGCATCACGCATCCCCCCAGAAGCAAGAGAAGCAAGTGCTTTAAGAGCATTTTCTTCGAATTTAATATCTTCTTTTATCAAAATACTTTTAAGTTGTTTGACGATTTGTTGTTCGCTAATTCGCTTAAAATTAAATCTTTGAACCCTAGATAAAATTGTTAAAGGAATTTTTTGTGGATCAGTAGTTGCAAGGATGAATATCACATGTTTTGGAGGTTCTTCAAGTGTCTTAAGCAAAGCATTAAAGGCACTTTTAGTTAGCATATGCACTTCATCGATAATGTATACCTTAAAGTGCCCATTGATAGGAACCTGTTCAACTTTTTCTTTTAAATCACGAATTTCTTCAACTCCATTGTTTGAAGCAGCATCCATTTCAATAATGTCAAAATTATCATTATAGTTTGATAAACAACTTTCGCAAGCCTGAGTCAAATCGTGTGTATGCATACAATTTAGTACATTAGCAAATATTTTAGCAACTGACGTTTTACCAGTTCCTTTTGGGCCACTAAATAAGTAAGCATGATGTATTTTGTGAGTTTTAAGTATGTTTTTTAATGTCTCAATAATATGTTCTTGACCTATAACATCAGCAAAAGTTTTAGGTCGATATTTTCGATAAAGTGCCTTATGTTCCATTATCCTCCTTTGCTTTTATTTTGTATTTTATAAATTATAAATTAAATTTATTAAGTTTATAAAAAACTATAAAAATAACAAGAAAAAATAATTTATATTGTTTTCATAAATTGCTATAAATCCTTGATAAGCAAGTAAAAAAGTGTAAAAAAACCCGTTTGGGTTAAATTATTGTGCTTGTGGTAATCTTTCTTGTCTTCTTAAATCTCTTGCATGTTCTTTAGAAAGCTTTTTAGCTCTTTTTTCTGCGATCATTTTGTTTTTAAGTCTAACTTCTTTACGCATAAATTTCCTTTTTATTATATATTAAGTTTATTTTAAAACAAGTTCTTTAATTTTACCAAAAAAAGAAGTAAAAACAAATCATTTTTAATTTATTAATTTACTATTTTGATTTCACTTGCAAAAACAATTCATCTAGTTGTTGAGTTTCAACTGATGAAGGCGCATTAGTGAAAACATCTTGATTCTTAGAATTCTTAGGGAATGCAATTGTATCGCGTATTGTGTTTAAATTAGCTAAAATCATAACGATTCGATCGATACCGAGTCCGATTCCACAATGTGGTGGAACTCCGTAATCTAAAGCCTTTAAAAAGAAACCAAATTTACTTTCTTGTGCCTGCTTATCCAAACCGATTAAATCAAACATTTTTTCTTGCACATCTTTATCATAAATACGTGCAGAACCCGAACCTAATTCATAACCATTTAATACTAAATCATAACTTTTAGCTTTTATATCAGATTTATCCATTACATCGATTTGCGATAAATCGTGATCAAATTGTGTAAAAGGATGGTGTGCAGCTGCTCATTTGTTGTTTTCTACATCATATTCAAACATTGGAAATTTAGTAATTCATTTAAAATTAAATTCATCTCTAGCTCAATTAAATCAGGTGTTTAGTTCTACCCGTAACGCACCAAGTGCTTGTGAAGCATTTTCAAAGGTATTAGCAACAATTAAATATGTTCCATCAGCATAATTAAACTCTTTTAAGAGTTGTTCAACTGAATTACCTGCTTTTGAAGCAAAATTACTTGCTGTAACTATTTTTTGCTCTACGACCAAGTAAAATAAAGCATTTGCCTTATTTTTCTTTGCGATCTCTTCTAATGTTTTAAGTTGTTTTTTGTTTAGTATTTCATTTATTTTGAAGAGTCTTTTTGCAGGAGCATTTTTTATGATATCAAAATTAGAATTATTACAAAAACTATTAATATCAACTATTTTTTGCTCATATCGAAAATCCGGCTTATCACTACCATAATTTCTGATGCAATCATCATAACTGACACGATCGAATGGTATTTTAATATCAACATTCATAACTTTCTTCATTAAATATTGAAACATTTCTTCAACCTTGCTTTGAAAAATTTCAACATCCAAAAAAGATGTTTCTATATCCAACTGGGTAAATTCTGGTTGTCGATCTTTTCTCGAATCTTCATCACGAAAACATCTAGCAATTTGAAAATATCTTTCAAAACCCGAAATCATTAACAGTTGTTTAAATAGTTGTGGCGATTGTGGTAGTGCATAAAAAGAATTTAAATCACGTGTGGGAACTAAAAAATCACGTGCCCCTTCAGGTGTTGCCTTAGATAGAATAGGTGTTTCAATTTCTAAAAATTCGTTATTTTGCAAATATTCTCGCATTGCAAAAATCACTTTATTTCTTAAAGCGATTGTTTTTTGCATTATTGGTCTCCGTAAATCTAAAAACCTATGTTTGAGGCGAATTTCTTCTTTGACATCGATATCATCTCGGATTTGAAATGGTAATTCTTTTGAAGTTGATAAAACTTTATATTCTGAAACCATTACTTCTATTTGCCCTGTTGGTATTTGAACGTTTGGATCTTTACGTTTAACAACTTGTCCTGTAATTTCTAAAACACTTTCTTTTGTAAAATTAATTGCTTGATTAAAAACCAGTTGAGTAATACCGTATTTATCACGTAAATCAACAAAATTTAATTCACCAAAACGACGTTTATTTGCAACTCAACCATATAAAGTTACCTGCTGTCCTATATTGCGGATATTTAACTCATTATTTTTAATTGTCTTATTCATTCTATACTTCACTTTCATATTGAGCAATAAAATCACTCACTACTTCGGGTTCAAAAACATCTGCATCATTGATAAATTTAAGTAAATCAATAACACCATCACTATTTAAATAAAATTGCATTTTATCACCTGTTATAAGATTTTTGATATAAAAAGAGTTGTGAGGTAGCAATTTATCATCTGTAATTAAAAAAACCGCATTCATTTTTTTTGCTTTTTCATATATTTTTTTGGATTTCATTAGATGAAAATCCATATGATAAAAATTAGTTAATCCATTTAAATCGTAGTGAGCTAAATGAAAAAGCTTTTCTAGATTTTCGTCGCTTACTGATGCAGCAAAATAAATATCGACTTTTTGATTTTGCATTTGTTGTAACGGTTCTGTATTTTCAATAATATTTTCTCGAATTAATTCAATGCAACGATCTATTCCAAATCCGAAACCAACACTTGATACATCTGGACCACCTAATTCAGCGACTAAATTTGAATAACGACCACCACCGATTAATGTGTCTTGAGAACCTACTTTATCGGATTTTACTGTTATTTCAAAAACAAATTCATCATAGTAATCTAGTCCTCTCACAAGTTCTGGTGCAACATAATATTTAATATCATAAAAATCTAGCATACCTTTAATTTCTTCAAAATATAACTTCGATTCTTTACTTAAATAATCTTGAATATTTGGAGCTTTATGCATAAAAGGTAGTTTAGAATCAACTTTGTCATCTAAAATTCTAAGAACTTTTTTATCTTTAAGACGCTGCTGCGAAATCTGGCTTAATTGAGATTGGTATTTTGTTAAAAATTCAGTTAAGGCATTTTCATAATTTGCTCTAGTTTGTTTATCTCCAATTGAGTTAATTTTAAGCACATATTTTATATCTAATGCTTCTAAAATATCAATAGCAACTTGCACAACTAAGAAGTCTTTTAAATATGATTTAGGACCAACAAACTCAATTCCTGCTTGATAAAACTGTCGATAGCGTCCTTTTTGTGGTTGTTCGTAGCGAAACATTGGCATATTGTATGCGAATTTTTCGTTTACTAATGTATATCACTTATTTTCAATAAAAGCACGCACAAAAGATGCGGTTCCTTCAGGACGTAAACACAATGAACGATTTGATTTATCTAAAAATTCATACATTTCTTTTTTAGCAATTTCTGATTCATTAACAGAACGTTTGAATAATTCAGAAGTTTCAAGTATCGGTGTTTCAATCATTTTAAAACCATAATTTGCACATATATCTGAAAATACCAAGTTTACTAAGTCTTTAATTCGATATTCTACAATATCATAATCCTTTGTTCCTTTTACTTTAGAAATCATATTTCTCCTTTATTATATTTTACTTTAATTTTGTTTATTAAGATATTTCTTTACATATTTAATGATTATGTTGTTTAGATGCAAACCTTTAAATTTATTTAAATAATATTTAATTTGTGTGTATTCAAAATTATGTTCTTGCTTAAATATCAAACTTTCTCGATTAAAATCATAATATATGCAGATATTGAAAACTTGTTGCTTTTTATTTTGGATTTCAAGGTTTAAAAATTCATAACTATAGGTGTTATATGCATTTAGTTGTTCCATTTTAGATATTCGATAATTTCTTGATATGGATTGATTTACTTGAAAAAATGTAGCAAGATTAGTTGTTTTAAAAAAAGGTATTTTGATTTTTTTAACTATATATATAGTATTTTTAAAATAATTATGCATCTTCAAGTATTTATAATCAAGTAAATTATTGTTATTTTTATAAGAAAGCAACATCTGACAAATATTGATAATGAACTGTAAATTACTAAATTCTAATGCTTGATTATTATTTGCACCAAAATGTTCTAAAATATTAGCAAATAAAACATTTTTAGTATCAGATTTTTCAGCAAATTCATAAGGAATATTGAAGTTATTTAATAAATTAATGATATTTTTACTAACACTATGTGTTATTATAACCTTATTTTGCTGAAGTTTATTTTCATTCTTTCACTGTAAAAAGAAATAGTTAATATAAAAATAAATTAATTCTTCGTTATTTATTTTTATATATCTGTCATTAATATTGAAAAAAAAATTATAACGATTTTTTTTATCAGAAGTAATTAGAAAATCAGTTTTAGATTTTTGATAGGAAAAAAGGTTTCATTTAAAAAAAATTCAAAATAAATTTTTACTTCGTTCTTGGATTCTTAGATTTGAAGCTTCTCTTACATTAAAACCTAGCGAATTTAGCAAACTCTGTAAGATATTGTTATCAGCAGGATTGTTTATAGCAATTTTAATATTTAAATTATTGCGATCAATTTGATTTTCAAGGAAAAGATGTTTTTGATTTTCAAGTTTTAATTTGTAAAAAGATAAAAATTTATCTATTTTTAAGATAAACAAATTATAAAAATTATGCAATATAATTTGTTTATCAAATTCAAAAACATTATTTAACAGTTGCTTTTGTTCGTTTACAGAAATTAAAAATAAATCATGATAAATTTTAATGTAGTAATTATTATTAAATGGATTTTTATATAAATAAATATAATAATCAACATCAATACCTAATGTTGTGTTTATAATAATAAATTCATTTATAACATTAGTATTATATTCGAGTAGCTTTATGCTTTTATGTGAAAAAGATCGCTTAAATAACTCATATATTTTTGCATCAATACCTTCAGAGTGTCCTAACAAAAGAGTTTTATTGCGCTTTTTAATATTTATCAACAAACTCTTGGTAATTGCTATTAGTGTATATATGTTAAAACAATGCATTGAAAAAGGATTATCACAGTTAAATTCGATACCTAAATTAGTTGCTTTTACTTTATATTCAGGATTAGAATTAGCAAGCCTTATATGATTGAAAAAATCAGGAAGTGAAATTATTTCAATTCCTTCGTTATAATAAAAAGAATGTCAATTTTTGATTTTCTGCTCACTAAATTTCATCTTTGATATTATATATTTTTATCATAAATTTATTCATATTTCATTTGCTCAAAATTTTTAAATTTGTTTTTATATCTTTATATTTTTTAAATATAATTATCATATGAAAACATTGGGAATAATAGTAGATTCTTTTTCTGGTTTATCAGTTGCACAAGCAGATGAACTAGGTTATAAATTTTTACCTTTACAAGTAGAAATCGATGGAGAAAGTTTTGAAGATGGATATGTATCAAATCTAGAAATACTAAAAAAGATATCGGTTACATCTAAAATTAAAACTTCATTACCAAAAATAGACAAGATGACTCGAATCATTCAAGATGCAGCAAAAAACTATGATGATGTGATTTATTTAGGTATCTCACAGCATTTATCTAACACTTTTATGCAAGCTCGTAGTATTTCAATGGAACTGTCAAATGTGCATATAATGGAAAATCACTTGTTTGGCAATCAAATTGTTCGAACAGTTGCACATCTTAAAAAAATGTATGAAAACGGTGCGAGCATTAACCAACTTTTTGAAACATTAAATAATATTAATGAAACATCAAGAACATTTATTGTTCCTTATCGTTTAGAATATTTAATTAATGGTGGTAGGTTGTCTGGTATTAAAAAATTTCTTTTATCTAAATTAAAAGTATACCCTGTATTAAGCTATAACGAAGAAGGTAAAGTTAAATCAGTGGCAACAAAATGAAACTTTAAAAATGCTACTGCTAAGGCATTTGATTTAGTTAATGAGTTTATAGATAGTTTAAAAAACATAGACAAAAATGCTAAATATTATGTAGATTTAATTTCAGGTGTTAATGATGAAGTTAATCAAGCAATTACATCTGATCAATTTATCAAGGCAAGCACACAAATAACAACTCCATTACCTATTGCAGCACATACTGGTCCAGAAGCATTTGCAGTATCTGTGATGGTAGAATTAGAAAAAAATGAGTAAAAAACAAACAAATATAAATACAGACACCAAAGATAAAATAGATCTTCAATATACTACATTAGTAAATTCAATTATTAAAGAAAATACATTACCTAAAGAAGCAATAAAAAAATATCGTAGAAATACTTGAATATATGTAATTTCAATTATTTCAATTTTGCTTTTAATCGTAATTGTAGGAATAATTATTTGACAAATTATTGTGCATGTAAAATAGCAGAAATTATGCTATTTTTATTATAGATAATTTTGGTTTATTAGTAGTATTTAGATATAAATCTTTTAGATATTCATAAAACTCAATTGTATTATCGTTTGAGATATTTTGGTTAATACTTACATTTTCATTTTCATCAAGATATTTTATATTCATTCATAATTGACGCTAATTATATTGTGTATCAACAATAAGTTATCATAAATATTAGAAGTATGCTTTGATATATTAATTTTCAATTATAATTATGTTTATACACATAATTATTTTGTATTAAAAATGATATTCAATATAATAAGAATTATTGAAAAGAGAAGAAAAATAATAATTATGAAAATAGCTGAAAAAAACATGAACAAAAAATTATAAAATATAATCAAATAATTTAAATTACAATCAAATTATGATAAAATAAATACTAGTGGTCGCGTAGCTCAGATGGACAGAGCACGAGCCTTCTAAGCTTGTGGTCAGAGGTTCGAATCCTCTCGTGATCGCCATTTTTTTATACTTTTTATATAGAGCAAAATAAAACCATCATAATTGATGGTTTTTTAATTACTCAGTTGCATTAAGTGCTAGTTGAACTAATGTTTTAACCATTGCACCAGTTGGTTTTCCACCTTGTTCTGCTGTCCCAGCAACATCTAAATGAATATATTCAATCCCTTCGGTAAATTCTTTTAAAAACATTGCTGCTGAACAACTTCCACCACCTGCACCAGATAAGTCAGTGTTTTTAAGGTCAGCTACAACTGAATTTTTAATTTCCTTAGCAAATGCTTCATCAAGAGGCATTCTTCATACTAGTTCATGTTGAGATTCTGCCGCATCCTTTAAATCATCTCATGCTTTATCAGTTGTTGCTCAAACTCCGGTATAGGTACTTCCGAGCGAAACAAGGATTGCTCCAGTTAAAGTTGCAACATCCACAAGTCTTGTTGCTTTCAGATTTCTAACTGCATATGTTAACCCATCTGCCATTACTAATCTTCCCTCGGCATCGGTATTATTGATTTCAACAGTTTTTCCGTTCATACTGGTTCATACTGAATCAGGTAATGATGCATCTCCATTTACTCGGTTATCTGTAATACACATTACAGCAGCAACATTGGTTTTAGGTTTTAATTGAGCGATTGCTTTCAATGCACTTGCTACAAATACAGAACCAGACATATCAAATTTCATTCCAAGCATTGAACGACTTGGCTTTAGTGAATATCCACCTGAATCAAAGGTAATTCCTTTTCCTACATAAACTGTTTTGGCTTTTGAATCTGGATTCCCGTTATATTCAATCACAACAACTCTAGGTTCATACATACTTCCACGATTAACAGAAAGAAGTAATCCCATTCCAAGTTCTTGGATTTGTGCTTTGTTTAATACTGTTACTTTTAAATTGTCATATTTAGTTAAATCATCAACAACAGTTTTAGCTAAATATTCAGAGTTACAAATGTTAGGTGGCATAATTTGTAAATTTCTTGCGTAATTAACTGCATCTGCTAAAACATTTGCGCTATAAAGTTTGTGTTCATATCTTTGTGGCTCTGTTATTGATAAAAAGCTTACTGCAAATTTTTCTGGTTTTTTAGAAGTTTTTGCACTGTAAATATCTGCATTTACATATTTATATGCATTTGTAAACGCATCTACAACACAAGGGATACAAACCTTTCCGCGAACAAATGAATCAAGATCGATTTGTAAGTTGCGAACTTGTGATGAGAATAATCCCTTAGCGAATTTTGAGACTACATTATAGTCATATTTTTCTTCTGTTTCGAAGTAAACTAATGCTTCATTGCTGTCAAAGTATTCAGTTACAACCGATTCTTTTTCAACTAAGGTTTTTGGATAACTGTCACCTTTAAAAACAGCTTTTAAAAGCATTGATGAATTTCTTGTATTTTCTACTTTTACCATTTATTTCCTTTCTGGTTTTGATTATATCAAAATATTTATTTTACACTTATAAATTGTATTTGTTTGTTGATGTAGTAGTTTTTTTGTGTATGTTTGTCTTCAGTGTAGGGAAATAAAAAAAAGAAAAAAATGAAAAAATTATCTTTATTTATGAAATCAATTTCATAAATAAAGATAAAAACTTATATATTTTAGGAACATAATTTACAAATTTTATCTAACTTTTCTCCCTTATATACAGTTGAAAACGAAATTTATTACTTTTACAGCACTACAAAATAAAAATTTATTTTTTTCATTTTGTAAATTTTTTAAATATGCTTTATCAAGAATTTAATAATTTATGGAAAAAATACGCAACTTTTTCCGTATTTAGATATTTTTAAACTAAAATAAATATATTTTACAAGAATAAATGAAAAAATGTTTTATGATAAAAATACATTTCATAATATTAATAAGGAGAATAAATGAAAAAATTCGCAAGAACAGTTTTAGGTGATATTGATCCTAAAGAATTAGGTGTTGTGGATTGCCATGATCATTTAATTAAAAATTATGGTCCTGAAGCACACGAACATCCAGACTTTGTTATGCTCTCAGTCGATGCAGCATTAAAAGAAATGGATGAATACATTGCAAAGGGTGGTAAAAGTATGGTTACTATGGACCCACCCAATGTAGGTAGAGATGTTCATAAGATGCTAGAAATAGCGAATGCTTTAAAAAACAAAGCTCATATTATTATGGCTACTGGTTTTCATAAAGCAGCATTTTATGATAAGGGAGCTTCATGATTAGCTTTAGCACCAATTGATGATATCGTTGAAATGGTTAAAGCAGAAATTGAAGTTGGTATGGATGAATACAACTACAGTGGACCAGTTGTAAAAAGATCTAATGCAAAGGCAGGAATTATTAAAGCAGGTACAGGATATGCTGCTATTGATAGACTTGAACTTAAATCATTAGAGGTTGCGGCTCGTTCAAGTATCGAGACCGGAGCTCCAATTTTAGTACATACACAATTAGGAACTATGGCATATGAAGCCGCACAACATTTAATTGATTTTGGAGCAAATCCAAGAAAAATTCAATTATCACATTTAAATAAAAATCCTGACAGACTTTACTATGAGAAAATTATTTCAGAACTTGGGGTAACTTTATGTTTTGATGGACCTGATAGAGTTAAATATTACACAGATTTAACATTAGCAGAAAACATCAAATATTTAGTTGACAAGGGGTATCAAAAACACATTACACTTGCATTAGATGCTGGTAGAGTGTTATATCAAAGACACTATGGTGCCGAAAGAGGTAAAGAAACTTTTGGTCTCGGATACTTATTCGATAGATTTATTCCGCTTCTTAAACAAGTTGGAGTTAGCGAAGAAGCAATTCAAGATATGTTAGTAAACAACCCAGCAGAAATCTTGGCTTTTGATGAACCAAGAAAATACGATGTTACTAAAGTAAATCCTAGAGTCTTAGAATTAAAAAAACTATTAAAAGTAAAATAACCTTATTTAAGGACAAATATGATTAAAAAAATTGACTCTAAGAAAAGGAAAGGATTAATCATTGGGTGATCAATATTTGCTTTAATCAATGTTTTCATTATTTTAGTATCAATGTTGGTTAAATCAGCACAACCAAATGATCCAAAGGTGTTACCATGAACACCAAAAGCTGCTGGTGATGCCTTCCTTTTCATGTTTAACAAAGTTTATATGGATAACTTCTTTAAGCAACCTGCATTGTTATTAGGTTCGCTTACATTTGTAGGTTATCTAACCATCGGAAGAGGTTTTCGTGAATCAGTAATCGGATTTTTAAAAACCGTTATTGGATTTATCTTATTACAAATTGGTTCAGGAACCTTAGTTTCCTTAGCTAAACCCGTATTTGAAGGAGTTAAAAATATAGGTCAAGGTGCAGGAATCGTACCATTAGATCCGTATTTTGCATTAGCAAGTTCAAATACATTCTTTGAAAAAGCTTTCTTAGGAAATAATTATGTTTCATTAATCTCATTTGCATTCATCCTTGGATTTGCTGTAAATATTGTTATGGTAGCATTAAAAAGATGAACAAACACAAATAGTTTAATGATAACAGGACATGTTATGATTCAACAATCAGCTGTTGTTACAACCATTTTATACATTATTTTATTCCAAGATATGCGTATCTTTACAGGTGCTTTATCAGCAGGTGAACAAGCAGGAATTATAATTATGTCAGGTATTTTCTTAGGAATTTACTGAGCAGTTGGTTCTGCATCAACTGTAAAAGGAACAAATGCTGTAACACAAAATGCAGGTTTTGCAGTTGGACACCAACAAATGCTTGCAATCGCTACAACATATAAATTAGGTAGATTTTTTGGTAAAAAAGAAGATTCAGCTGAAAACAAAAAACTTCCTTCATATCTTAAAATCTTTGAAGATAACATTTTTACACAAACAATTATTATCTTGCTATTATTCTTAGTATTATTTATTGTATTGTTATCTGTTAATCCGTTTAGTGTTATCGCTCCAGATCACATTAAATTTACCTCAAATTATGCAATATGAAACAATTCATTTGGTGGTGCTAACTTTGGATTAAATATCCTTGGTGGAGCATTGAAAATAGTTGCATCATTAGTTGCAATTATTACTGGTGTTAGAATGTTCATTACAGAACTACAACAATCATTCCATGGAATTAGCGAAAAAATAATTCCTGGTGCAGTTGTAGCTGTCGATGTAGCTGCAGTTTATGGATTTTCAATCAACTCTGTTACATTTGGATTTATTTCAGGGGTAATTGGGCAATTTATCGCAGTAGCAATTATTGGTGGCTTATCAGCAATTCCGAACCAAAAATTCTTTAATATTGCAATACCATTATTTATCACCTTATTCTTTAATTCAGGATCATTAGGTGTATATGCAAATGCATCAGGCGGATGAAGAGCTGCATTACTTCTTCCTGGAATCTTTGGTTTCTTGGAAATTGTAATTATTTCAATTGCGACAAGAGCAATTGATAATTCATACCAATTCATTATTACAAATCATTCACAATTTGCTGATGGTATAGATAAAAGCGCTTTTGTTTCACCTGTTGCAAACGGTTATATTGGTATGGCAGACTGAAACTTATTCTTTGGTTTATTAATGTGAATTTCTTCATACAATTTCATCCTTGCTTGAATCTTAGTTATATTAGCAATAATTGGATTATTGGCATTAGGACAAATTGTAGATAATGGATCACAAACCAAAAAAACATTTTTACAAAAAATACTTAAGTTACAACCAAAATTAGTTAACAGCTAATTTACTAAGATTAGCCTTACGCTAATCTTTTTTCAAAAAAAAATACTTTTTTATCTATGATATAGGCAAAAAACATATTATTATATTATTTAGGAGATACTTATGGAAACACTTAAAATTATCGCAGCATGTGGTAACGGAATGGGAACCAGCATGATAATAAAACTTAAAGTTCAAAAAATTATGAAAGAACTTGGAGTAAATGCAACTGTTGATGCTTTATCAATGGGTCAATCAACCGGAATGACAAATTCTGTAGATATTATTATTTCATCAAAACATCTTTCAGAAATGTTTAATCACAACCAACGTGCAAAAATTGTTGGTGTTACAAACTTAATGGATGAAAACGAAATTAGAGAAGCTCTTAAAAAAGCACTAGGTTTATAATTATGGAAAAAATTAATTTATTAGAAATACTTAAAAAATATCAAACAGTTAATGTAGGTTTACAAGCAAAAGACTGAAAAGAAGCAGTTTATTTATCAATTAAACCTTTAATTGATAAAAAGCTTGTTGAACCAAGATACTACGATGCTGTAATTGAAAGTACCTTGAAATATGGACCATATTATATTATTGCAAATCATCTTGCAATTCCTCATGCCCAAAGCGAAGCTGGAGTTTTACAAAATTCATTTTCATTAGTAACCTTAAAACAACCAGTTTACTTTGAAAACGACGAGCGTCCAGTTTCATTATTAGTTGCTTTAGCAGCAACATCAGCTGATGTTCATACATCAGAAGCATTACCACAAATTGTTAGAATTTTTGAACAAGATTCAAATATTGAAGCAATTATAAATGCAAAAAGTAATCAAGAAGTCATCGATATTATTAGCAAAATAGATGCACAAGCATAAAGGAAAATATGGCATTACCGCTACTACAAATCGCATTAGATAACTTAACAATTAAAGAAGCAATTAAGTCAGCTTCAAAAGCTGCAAAATATATAGATGTAATCGAAGTTGGAACTATTTTATTAGCTTCTGAAGGAAAAAAAGCTATTTCAGAAATCAAAAAAGCATTCCCAGACAAAATTATTGTTGCCGATGGAAAAATTGCTGATGCAGGAAGAGTATTTGCAAAAATGTTCTTCGAATCAGGTGCAGACTTTACAACTGCAATATGTGCTGCTGAAAATGCTACAATGACTGATTTAGTAAAATATTCACAAACTTTCGATATTAAAAAAGAAATACAAGTTGAAATGACTACTAACTTCAGATGGGATCAAGTTGAGGCATGACAAGCATCAGGTGTTCCACAAATCGTTTGACACCGTGCCCGTGATGCTCAAGCTGCTGGAGTTAAATGAGGTCAAAAAGACATTGATACAGTCGCAAAACTTGCTAATATGGGGTTTAAAGTAACTGTTACAGGGGGGGTAACAGTTGAAGATATTAAACTCTTTAAAGATATTCCAGTATACATATTCATTGCTGGAAGATCAATCCGCGATGCTGAAGATCCACAGCAAGCAGCAAAGGAATTCAAAGATGAATTTAAAAAATACTGAAACTAAAACCCGTTTTTTAGGCATTTATGAAAAAGCAATCAATAATAAATTTGATTGAAGTCAAAAAATCGATATTGCCAAGGCAGCAGGATTTGATTTTATTGAATTCAGTGTCGATGAATCAGATTTTCGTCTTGAAAGATTAGATTGAAATAATACACAAATCAATGAATTAAGAAAACTTTTGATAGAAAAAGATTTTTACTTTAATTCAATGTGTTTGTCAGCACACCGTAAATTTCCTTTCGGATCACATGATTTAAAAATTCGTGAACATGCCTTGCTGATAATGGAAAAAGCATTAATTTTGGCTAAAAAACTTGGTATTCGAACTATTCAATTAGCTGCCTACGATGTTTATTATGAAGATTCGGATGAACAAACCAAGCAATGATTTATCGCAGGGATGAAAAAGGTTGCTAAACTTGCATCAAAATATTCTGTAACAGTTGCTTTTGAAACAATGGATACACCATTTGCAGGAACTATTTCAAAATGTTTAGCATTCTTAAAACAAATCGATGCACCTAATTTTTATATATATCCTGATTTAGGAAACTTAAATCAATTTACCAAAGATATAGAAAATGAAATCTTTTTGGGTGCAGATAAAATCGTTGGTTTTCATTTTAAAGACACCTTACCTAATAAATTCAAAGAAGTTCCATGAGGACAAGGAAGTGTTGATTTTGTACATTCATTAAAGCAGTTAACTAAAAACGACTTAAATGTTCCGATTTTAATTGAAATGTGATCAAAAAACCACCCAGATGAAACTGCTATAGAAAACATTGAATTGCTAAAACAAGCAAAAGCATTTTATCAAATGCAATGAAAGGAAGCAAATGGTGAATAAAGCCGAAATTCAAAAACTTAAACAAGAAGTTTATCAAGCTAATATGTTATTATATCAATATAAGCTCGCAATTCATACCTGAGGAAATGTTTCGGGAATAACAGAAGATCGCAAATATATGGTAATCAAGCCATCGGGTGTTTCATATGAAACTATGAGTGCCGATGATATGGTAGTGGTTGATATGGATAATAATGTAATAGATTCTAAACTTAATCCATCATCAGATACTCCTACTCATACTTTATTATATAAAGCAAATAAGAATATCAAAGGTATCGTTCACACCCATTCACCTTATGCTGTTGGTTTTGCACAAGCAGGTAAGGAAATTAAGTGTTTTGGAACTACTCATGCTGATAATTTTTATGGTTCCGTTCCTTGCACCCGAGAACTAACAGATGATGAAATAAATGGTGCATATGAGCATAATACAGGGTTAGTTATCATCGAACATTTCACTAAAAACAACATAAGTTTTGAATCTACTAGTGCGACCTTGGTTAAAGAGCATGGTCCATTTGTTTGATCGATTAAAAATCCAAAAGATGCAGTTAATTTAGCACTTACCTTGGAAGAAGTTGCTAAAATGGCATTACACACTTTAATTTTAGTTCCCGATAAAGGTCCTGCAAATCAGACTTTACAAAACAAGCATCACTTTCGCAAACATGGACCAAATGCATATTATGGACAAATTAAAAAATAGTGATTTTGAGTATTTGTTTTTTGATTTAGATGGAACCTTACTTGATTCACACAAAAATATTACACCACAATCATATCAAGGCATCCAAAGAATGCGAAGTCTTGGTAAAAAATACTCAGTTATCACAGGAAGACCACATTATTTAGCTAAAGAAGAGTTTTTTAATTTAGATTGCGATTATCCTGCAATTTGCTGCAATGGTTCACTTATTTACGATTTTCAAAATGATCAAATTGTTTATAAAAATCCTATAAATAAAGCATCTGCTAAGGCAGTTTTTGAAGCATTGATAGCATCAGGTGTAGTATTTTTGGTGTATACATGTAATCAAATTTATGGTTTTCATAAAAATGCAAGCAAACCAAGTTGATTTGCTTGATTAGAAGACACAATTGCTAAACGCAAAAAAGAAAATCAATTTGCATTCGACTATTATGATTTAAATCATCAAAATCCAAACTTTAACACAGATGAGCAAGATATTTTAAAGTTCTTAGTTATCAAGCGTGATAGTACAGCTGAAAATACTGATATTTCAGCGATGAAAATTTCAAAGATTGACAATGTATATATTATCAACTCGCAAGTACATGTTTATGATATTATGCCAATCAATAATTCTAAAGGAAAAAGTTTGCAGATTTTAGCAGATAAATATAACATCGATTTAAATAAAACATTGGTATTTGGTGATGAAGATAATGATGTTTCGATGTTTGAAGTTGCTAAATATTCAGTTGCAATGGGTCAAGCACGAGATGATGTTAAATCAAAAGCAACATTTATCACAAATTCACATGATGAACAAGGGATAGCAAACTTTTTAAATATGTTGGAATAAGAATGAAAGTTAAATATATAAAAATTAATCATATGGAAAACGGATACTGAGTTGTTCCTCCAATATGAAAAGTTTTGACACCAAAATCACGTAATTTTGTTATCAAACATGCTAAATCTTTAGAGGATATTATTAAATATAATCAATGAGAAAACACTAATATTATTTTTTCATTTAATTCTGATAAGGATTTTTATTTGTTTAATAAGCTAATGCGAATTCGTGGTTTTGACTTTCAATTACACCGCAATAAAGTTGAAAAGATGGATGAACAAGATTATATAGACTATCAAATCATTGAAAATCTTATCATTCGTTTTAACATAAAGACAATAAAAAATTTATATTATGGAAGAACTTTCTTTTTTACCAAGCAATACTTTGAAGACTTTTATCAAAAGAATGTTAAAGGTTTAAAAATATTATATGTTCAATGAACCAGATGAGGTTTTGAGGTTCTTTCAAATGTATAAGATATGCTTAGTGCAATTAATTTGTGCTAAGCATATTTTATTGATGCTTGCAGAATAAAGCAGTAGTTATAGCAGTCCAGGTTCTAGATTCAAGCTAGGTAACGAAAAGAACTAAGAAGCAAGATACAAAAAACACCCTCTCGGGTGTTTTAACCGATTTTCTTGTTCTTTAAATCTTCACGGAACTGTGCTTGTATATTGTATACCCTAAAGTTTCCTTGCTTGTTTTTTATATATTTTTCAAATTCTGGAGAGTCTATTTTTTTGATATGTTCGTAGATTTTACCCAATCTACCATTTTCGCTTCATCTAGATTCTTCTAGATCTCATAATTCATCAAAGATGCGTTCAATTTTATTATCTTTTGATATATGATAAGTATCCTTGAATGCTTGTTTTTTGTCTCTAATTTCTTTGCTTTTAATTGAATTAGCAAGACCTTCTGTTCCTTGCAGTTTAATTATCTCTGTATTAAGAAGTCCACTATCAAACATGTTTTTAATTTTTAAGATTATCCCTTTTGTTTCTGGATCAAGATATGCTAGTGTTTCGTTAAATTTGGATTCTTCGTTTTTTAGATATTTATCATATTCATTTTGTTTTTTGTAATTATGATTAAGGAAGTATTTATCAAAATACTTTCAATCTATAATTTGCTCATATACATTAGCATTTGATGCTCATTCTATATCGGATTCGTTTAATGTTAAATCTTCAAGTTCATTTTTGTTTATCGATGTGCTTTTTAGCACACTACGATCAATTTCTTTAAATCTCAATGATAATTTATCGATATTATTTTTATTGATTATACCTTTTAGCTTATCATAAACATCGACTCTTAAAATTGATAATGCAGTAATGTTTTTTCGCATTTGTGCATAATGTTTGATAAAACTTCTTAATTGAGTTCTTAAAGTTTCATCAGGATTTTTTAAATCAAAAAA
Source organism: Mycoplasma sp. 394 (assembly GCF_054353895.1). Taxonomy (NCBI): domain Bacteria; kingdom Bacillati; phylum Mycoplasmatota; class Mollicutes; order Mycoplasmatales; family Mycoplasmataceae; genus Mycoplasma; species Mycoplasma sp. 394. Next base: position 100,344 of record NZ_JBTHHL010000004.1, read on the forward strand.
CGGAACTTGTGCAAAGGTAGGTTCATTTCATTGTGAAAAAATACCAAAAATATGTGCATAATCTTTTTTAACTGCTTCTAATAAAACATCCTCTTTATCATAACTTATATCTTCTTCTTTTACACCTGAATATATTTTAAGAGCATTTTCTAAATTAATTTTCATTATTTCAGGTTGACGGTAGAAGTATATAGAACCAAATGGTTTATCATTATTATCTAAGCGGTTTGTCCGTGACATAGATTGAATAAGTTGTTCGTTTTCTTGGATTTTATCAAAGAAAACAGTATTAATGTATTTCGAATCATAACCAGTAAGCATTTGGTTTACTACAATTAATAAATCCAAAACCACCTTTTTATTCGGATCTCTTTTTTTGAAAATATCAGAAACAACTATTTTAAAATTATCTTTTAAATTGCTGGTTTGAACAAGATTGTTATTTTTATAATCTTGTTCAAACTTTTGATAAATTTCATTCAAAGCTTTTTCTTTGTCGGAATTAAAGTTGAGTTTGTTTTTAATATAGTATGTAATATCATTAGGATCATTTCAATTGTTTTCTTGGTATTGTGAATTTAACTCATCATTCATCTTTTCTAATTCTTTATCTGTATATTTTGTTTTAGCAACGGCATTGATAAGTTCTTTAAATTCATATATATAGTTTTTAGGTTCCTGGATAAATTTGATAGCGAACTTTTTAATTATTTCGTTATTATTTTGTCCATATACTTGTTCAGAGGAGTCAAGATTGGGATCAAAAAGAGCCGTTACCTTAAATTTCTCAACATAGTTATCATATTTTTTCTTGAGTTTTTGAAAAATTTTAAAATACTCAATAGCATCCTTAATGCTTTTGGTAGCTAAAATAGCAGAGTATTTACGATTACCACTAGTACTGTTTCAATTTTTTAGTATATCATGAGCAACTAACATTTTAAAATATTTGTTATCATAGTAACCTTTATCTTTTAATCATTCTTCAATTGTTAGGGTATCATCTTTATTTTGCAGATTACCTTTATGTTTGATTAAATTTCAAATCTTCACATCCTTTGCAGATATTTCTTTATTTTCAATTAATAATTCTATTTCATTAGCAGAGAATTTTTTATTTGGATTATTTTTATTAGCTACAACACAGTTATAGAAAAACATAGGTAAGTATTTTTGTTTAAAATCGATATAGTGATTGTAAAATCTTAATACATTTCCATCTTCTAATCCATCTTTGATGGTATATTGATGTAGTTGTTTACCAAAAACCTGTTCAGTTGTTAAATCATTTTTTTGATTTACATCTTGAATCGGTGTTCCAGTAAAACCGATAAAGATTCCATTGGTAAATACTTCTTGTATTTTTGCAATCATTTCTCCATAAACACTGCGATGTGCTTCATCGAAGATTAAAGCAATTTTATCTTTATCTGAAAAATAGTTTTTTGTAATTTTTGAGAGTTTTTGAATTGATGTAATAATAATAGTAGCGAACATATTACTTTTTTGCGAAATCTTCTTAAGCTTTCGTTCTAAGTCTAAAATGCTAAGTGCCTTTTTTACTTCGATTTTATCTTCGTCGCTTTTTTTGAATTTTCAGAATTCATCGAAACTCTGTTTGTGTAAATCCATCCGATCAACTACAAAAATAACAGTTGAAACAATTTTTCGCTTCAATAACACTCTTGCTGTTTGAAAACTGGTTAAAGTTTTTCCTGATCCGGTTGTGTGTCAAATAAATCCACATTTATTATCTTTTATTGACTTAATTTTTTCAATTTGGTACAAAATAGAACGAATAGCATAAAATTGGTAATTACGAGTTATAAACAACTTGTTATCTTTAATAATTGTTCCATTTGAAATAAGATTATGTGCTTCTGGTATTTTAAAGAACAAACTAATTATTTCATCTAGTTGATGAACAATTTGGTTGTTATGATTTTTTCAATATCTAAATGAATTAATATCGAATTCATAAAAATCATCAACTCTTGCTGCATACTCCATATTATTTTCAGTCATTGCAACAATAACTTGTACAAAATTTAATACACCTGTATTAAATACTCCTGCTTTTCCGTAATTAATAAGTTGATGTTTAGCATCTTGAATTCCTGATGCAATTTGCTTCAATTCAAGACAAAATAAAGGTAATCCGTTTATTAATAATAAAACATCAATTCTTTTTCTAACACCTTCGATATTAATTTGTCTAGCAGTTTGATAGATAGTATCTCCACCTCTTATTTCTTTATTACTGAATATTTTAAGGTTAACTGATTCTTTTTTATCCTCTTCTGAAAGTTCTGGATTGGTTCTTTTTATTGATACTGTTTCACCTTGTAAAAAAGCAAAAAAGTCTTTGATTTTATAACTTGATTTAAAGATAATGTTTTTTAATTCATCGAATTCATCATTATCTAAGGGAACATTTTTAAGAGTGGCTTTATTTATTTCGAATAAAATATTTCTTCAGTTTTCTTCTAAGTCTTTAGTTGAAATATTTTCTAGGGTATCCTTAATATTTGAGTTTTGGATTTTTTCGTTATTTCATCCGTAGTTCTTAAGTTTTTGTATTAAAGATTTTTCAAATTCAAGTTCATTATTAAATTTTTCCATTATATAAACATCCTTTCTAATAATTTTTTCTTAATGTTTTTAATTATTTGTAACTGACGCTGATGAAGTGAAAGGTAAGAGTCTAGGGAAGTGAAAAGATGGGAGATTTTT
>NZ_JBTHHL010000005.1:0-84937 GCF_054353895.1 Mycoplasma sp. 394
CATATGAATCAAAGAGCGATTCCAGAACCTCCTGTTCTCAAGCGTGAGTAAATTCAGAGAAACGAATATTAGGAAATTTTGAATTTTGATCAGGGAACATTTTTGATAAAAAAGTTTGCTTTACACAATAAAAAAAATCGAGTTTTTGCTGAATTAGTTTTATAAATGAATCTAACGAAAAAACTAATTTTGATATCTTTTTTTGTTCATTTAAAGAAGGCAAGAAAATATTAAGATTCTTATAATCATTAAAATATAAATGTGGGATACTTGTTCCAACAACAAATTCGTCAAATTTAATATTATTTAAAACTAGATAAAGAAAATTGTTATTAATTAATGATTTTTCTTTTATGAAAATTCCTTCTAATGTTGATGTAAATCAAGAATTTTTAGGTAATATTTGTAATTTACCAACTGAACCGTCTTTTGATATGATTACAATATCTTCATTAAAAGTTTCTCTCAAAAAACTTTTTCCTATTTTTCCATCAATACCATAAATATCTACATTTCCATCAGTTTTTATTTCTGAAACTTTCAAATCACTTTTTTGTTTATCAACAAGATTCCCTAAAACTTCATAATTCCACTCTTCATTAAATTCTTTAAACCTAATCTTCGGTATTTTTTTAATCATTTCTACCACCTTTATTTTTATATTATAAATTATTTTTCTAAAAGTAATTGAAACTACAAATTATTCATCAAAATGTGAATAAAGTTGTGAATAAAGGTTTAAAAAAACAAGCCTTAGCTTGTCAAAGTTTATTTAGATTCTTTTGTCTTATTAACGAATTGATCTAAACGTGAGTGTTTTCTAGCACCTTTATTTTTATGGAAAACACCTTTGGTAACTGCTCTAGCAATTACTTGGTGAGCTTGTGCAACTAATACTGCTGCCTTTTCGTCTGCTGCTAAAACTGCTTCACGAGCTTTACGGATTGCGGTTTTAACTCTAGATTTCATTGCAGCATTTCTTTGACGAGCTTTTTCCATCTTGACAATGCTTTTGATCTTAGATTTAATGTTAGCCAAACAAACCTCCCTTTTTCTATAATTTTGAAAAATCCTATAAATTATATCTATCTTTTATAAAAAACATAATTATAAAATATAAATTTTATAAGTATTCATTTTGCTTTATGAAAGCAAAATAATTTATTTAATACACATAAATTGATATATAATATCATTTGCATTAGCTGATAGCTGCTTTAAAAAGTAGAGGAAAGTCCGTGCTAGTACTAACTGCGATGTTAGTAGTGATCATGTTAAACCTAATAAGTTTAAGCTTAGACGACTAGTGCCACAGAGACGAGAATTGTGAAACGCGGTAAACTCCATGAACTAGAAACCCAAATTTGGTAGGGGAATTGTAAGTTAATAAATGAATTAGCAAGCAAAACATATTTTATGTTAGATAAATTATCAGCACCTTTTTTAAGGAACAGAACACGGCTTATGATGCTAAAAGAAGTTTGGATATCCGAGCTTTTTTTATTTTTTTTCTTTTGAATTTTCAGAATTTAATAAAATAATTTTATAAAAAATAACTCAAGGAAGTGATGGAAAGAAATAGAAACATTTTTAGTAGTAAATACACCAAAAGATGATTGCTCGGTTCAGGAGCGATTGCAGTAGGAATTGCAGTTGCAGCAGTAGTTGCTGCAAAGGTAGAATCACCATTTAAACCAGCATTTTTTAACTATAAATCATATATCGATGATGTTAATCGAGACCTTATTAATAAAGACTTTGATTATAAGGAATTTAATGAAATTCAAGACTTTACTATTGCATTAAATAACCATAAAGCCGTTGCAGGAATCGGAAGCGACTTTCAAGCAATTGGTTTAATTAAAAAAGGATTAATTAAACCAATAGATTTTAACCAATTACTTGAAATAAGTGACCCAAATCAGATGATAAAAACCGAAAACCAATTAAAAAAGAAATTACAGGAAATTTATACACCGATAGTTTTTAATCACCTTGCTAGTTATGATGAAGAATTAAAGGATATTGATAGACCACAAAAGCATTTATGACAATATTTTGTTCCTTATTATATCCAAGATGCAGTTTTTGCTTATGCAAAGCATAAACAAAGTGGTAAACCAACAAATCAAACTTTTGGAAAATTACTAACTGATGAAGATTTTCAAAAAAATCGTGATGAATTACTTCAGCAAGCAAAAGATCCCAAAAACACATCTAAATTTGTTGACCCACAAAAAGAAGATACACATTTATATTCCGAATATTTGAAACCTAATTCTTTATTTAACTTAATAAATACAGCTTTTAAAAATGGGTATCAACATATGGTGTTAACCGATGCGGTGCGTGCTGAACTTTTGTATGGTTCTTCTTATTATTTTCCTAAAAAAGCAACAAAACTTACACCACATAGTGGTAAGGTAGATTTAGATAATTATGAAAGAATAGTTAATAGTTTTGTAGAGATGGTTAATAAATCTACTGGACAAAATATTACTGATACATCAAATACATTGTCATTTAACGGAGATGGACAAGCCATTGTGCAAGCGTTATTAAATACAAAAAACGGTAATGTAAATTCAGCTATTATGTATAACGGAGATGCTTTGGATACTTATTATGCAGCTGATAATGGATTTACCTTTAATAAATATAAAGATGGTAAATTAGCTGAAAAAAATGTAACTGTTGATGATGGAACAGTAGAAGCAATAAAATTTCGTGAAAACATCTTATTAGTAGATGGTTTAGTTGTTTCAGAAACTATTTCCAAACCAACTGAAAAGACTTTGTATCATAATCTTTCACATGCTTTTTATGCACATTTAAATAACATTAATACTAACAAAAATATTATTGATATGTATGATGAATATCTCACTTCTGAAATGCGCGATGTGTTTTTAGCGGCAGCAGAAGAACTTGAAAAAAATAATAAAGAATATAAATTTAGTTCAGATCCAACAACAATTTTTAACAATTTCAAAAATGAATTAATTGAAGTTTATAAGAAAACATTGGAACATGATCAACTTGATGATGCAGACTTGCAAAATTTTCGTGATTTAGCTGCTAAAAAATTCAATGATCCATTATTCAAAGAGTTTTTTGAGCAATTTTATTTCAATATAAAGCAAAAAGATGATGAAAATTATAAAAAATCACAAGTTAAAGAAGAAACAGAAGAAGTTTTGAATACAATGGGTTATTGGTTTTCGCATATGATTATCGATGAAGATATGGCACCTAAGTTTTTTGAGGTTTTATCAGAAAAGTATCCAAATGTAACTAATTTTAATTTAATTAACTATACTCCATCTACTCAACTTGATTATAAGTTAATTCGTAGAAATTATTTTGTATCGGATGATAATACCTATGATGTTAAAGCAGTAAAAATCTATGAAGTAGATGAAAGTGATAAAAATATCATCCATGCAAGATTATGAGGGGTTGATGATAAAGTTAATTCATTGCTTAATACATATTATTACTCAAGGACAAAACGTTAATGAAAATTAAATCTTTATTAAGCATAATTTTAGTATCGTCATCGGTGCTTTATGTTTCTTGTCAGAGTAATGTGACCCATAAACCTGAAAACACACAAAAAGTGCATGATCCAAATAAAGGAATAATTTTGCAGCAACCATCGAACCCAATAGAAATTATAGGTAAAGATAAACCTCCAAGTACACCTAAACCTACTGAACCACCTGCAAAAAAAGAAGCACCAAAACCAGACGAGACCCAACCACAAACACCACAGCAACCAAAGCAAAGTCCAGAACAAAAACCTGTTGAAACAAAAAAACCCATCGATCCTGATAACAATGAGCAACTAGGAAAATCAGAAATAACAGAGCCTGATAAAGACAAGGATTCACAAAAACCAGATAATGAACAAAAACCAATCGAATCTGAGAAAAAAGAAAGTCAAAAACCAAATACAGAATATCAATTTTCTCCAACAGAAAAAATTGATTCTAGTTCTAATTTAACATATCCAGGTGATATAAACAACCCAAAACAAATTTTTGATAAATCTTCTTTTCCTAACTCTGTTATATTAGAAAATAGTGAACATAATATTAATATAGTATCAAATTACTTTAGAACAGAGATGCAAAAAGTTCTTACATATATAACTTCACAAGGGCAAGTCTATAGTGATTTTCCTAAGTGATTTTATCCAAATATGGATGAAAATCCTAGAAAATCAGTTTTTTCTTATGTTCCTGATTTAAAAGTGCATTTGAAGAATAATGATAGTATTAATGTTTTAAAACATCAAATAATGCTTTCACATATAAAAAATAATGAACTTAAAATCCAAAATAATAATCTTATTTTTAAAAAAGAAATTAAAAACTTTTTGAATAAACCTTTTTCAAAAAGAAAAATTAGATTTACATTTATCAAGATACTAAATCAGATGTACACACAGACTCAGAGTCAACCAATTGTTATTGATATAGATTTAGAAGAACTTCTTAAAGATAAGTTGATTCAGGGTAATATAAATGGTTATTCATATGCTACAAGCCTTGATAATGATAAGATAAAAGTTGTTTTGCAACCTCAAAACACAAAATCATTTAGTTTTGATGATGTAAATAAAGATATGTTTGATAAATTTTCCACAATAACTGAAATTACTTATTTAGCAAACCAAAATGATGACATGAATTTTTCATTATCTGAAGATTATCATACAGATGATTTATATGCAAAATTAGCATCAAATGGTTTAGCATATAATCCAAAAGATATGGTATATAGTGGTAAACGGATAATTAATAAGCAAAATGCAATGTTTGATAAGATTAAAGCAAGAGTATTTGTATTAGGTGGTGGAACTTCTACTATGATTGCTAAGGTTAAACCTACTAATATAAATGATCAAAGGTATTACTTTATCACTAACAGACATGTTAGTGACATCCTTAATAATAATTGGGGTAATCCTCGAATACCACAAAAATTATTAATCCCTGATTTTAATGATAATAAAGTAAATAGTTGAGCAAATGATATATCAATCGATGTTGAAAGAAATGATTTTGTTTTGAACTTTTGACAAGCAACTAATCAATATAATAAACAAGGTAAGTTGGTTTCTGATCCTTATGGACAAGGTAATTTAAATGAAGCAGACATTTCAATAAATATTATTGATATTGCACAGCTGATAAAAAGAGCTAAAAATTCAAATGATTTAAAAGTATTAAATTATTTGAACAACTGAAAAAAATTACCTAACTTAAAACTAAGTAAGCAAGCAAAATATCTAAGTGCAGATAATTATGTAAAATTTTATCTTAGTTCTTTTCCTCAAGATTCACATGCAGGAAATAGTGGGCTAAGATACCGTGAACACATTATTAATCGAATTGATGATATTGTAATTAACCAACAGGTACCTGAGTTTGCTAAATATGGAAATTTTAGAAGTTTTATTTTAAATGATTTACCTAATAACAAGTATGATTTAACATCAGGTGCGTCGGGTAGTTTAGTTTTCGATGAAGATATGAATATGGTAGCATTGTTTATGCAAAATCTTGGTGATAATGGATACGGATTTGGATTATTGAATTCATATGATTATGATTACTTAGGATATGAAAGTGAAAATAATCCAAATTCATTCAAATATAAATTACAAAAAGAAATTCAAAGTCATCCTGATAAATTTGAAATGATAGACTTTGAATAACTTTTATCTCTTGTGTATAGAGTAATAATATTTATAAAAAGGTTTTTGAAAAAAAACTTTTTTAATATAATTAAAAAGCAATTTATTAATTGTCACAAGTGGGAGATTATTAAATCGCAGACCACAATTATCGAAAGGATTTTAAAATGGCAAAAAAAGAAATACACCGTGTTGCTAAACTTCAATTTTTAGCCGGTAAAGCTAAACCAGGTCCAGCATTAGCTGGAGTTGGTGTTAATATGCCTGAATTTACCAGAGCATTTAACGATGCAACCAGAGACAGAGGCGATGAACCAGTTCCTGTAAAAATTACAGTATATAAAGATAAAAGTTTTGAATTTAAACTTTATACAGCACCTGCTTCATATAAAATTATGCAAGCAGCAAAATTAAAATCAGGCTCAAAAAACTCTAAAACAACTATTGTTGGAACAATTACAAAAGAACAACTTAAAGAAATTGCAGAATACAAACTTCCTGACTTAAATACCAATGATATCCATGCTGCAATGGCAACAGTTGCTGGAACAGCAAAACAAATGGGTGTTTTGGTTGAAGGTTATGATGATATCTTTAAAGCAAAGGCTGAAGCAAAAGCTGCTGCAAAGGCTGCATCTGCTGCTGCCGCAAAAGAGGCCGCTCTTGTTGAGGCACAAACTAAATTAAATGAAACTAAAGGTCAAGCTATAGAAGTGCATACACACTCAGATGATAAAGCAGAAGAAGGAGCAGAATAATGGCAAAAAGAATTTCAAAAAACCTAAAAAATGCTCGCGAATCATTTGATAGAACTATTGCTTATGATTTGTCAGAAGCGATTGAATTAGCTAAAAAAACTTCATATGCTAAATTCGATGCTTCAATCGACTTAGCATTTAATTTAAACTTAGATGTTCGTAAAGCTGACCAACAACTTAGAGGTGCAGTATTATTACCAAACGGAACAGGTAAAACTGTTAAAGTTCTTGTTGCTACAAATAATGTAGAAAAACAAAAATTATCTAAAGATGCTGGAGCAGATATTGTTTTAGATGGTCCTGCTCTTGAACAAAAGATTAAAGAAAGTGATTTTGACTTTGATGTTATGGTTGCTGACCCTACAATGATGCCTTTATTAGGTAAATATGGAAAAGTTTTAGGACCAAAAGGTTTAATGCCTAATCCTAAAACCGGAACTGTTACTCCTACACCTGAAAAAGCTGTTGAAGAACTTAAAAAAGGAAAAGCTAATTACCGTACTGATAAAGCTGGAATCGTGCATTCATTAATCGGTAAATCAAGTATGTCAACACAAGCATTAGTTGAAAATGCAAAAACCTTGATTAACTTAATTAAAAAACTTAAACCTGCTGCTGTTAAAGGAACATATATGTTAAATCTTACCGTTTCAGCATCAATGGGTCCAAGTGTCAAAATTAAGATAGAAAAATAAAATAAGCACCATTGTGGTGCTTTTATTTATGCAATACAAATAATTGTCCATAGTCTTTAAAACCAAGTTTATAATACATCTTAGCAGCAACAGGATTGCTGAAGAATAAAACAGGTGTTAGGTTCTGATAAATAAGTTTTCTAATTAAATTAATTACACAATCATAAGCAAGTCCTTGACGGCGATATTGGTTTAATGTATATACTCCACCAATCATAGCAACTTGTTTGTTTTTAGCACTTATAGAAGCATGTGATATAACCATTTGTTCATCTTTAATTATGAATGCTTGATAATATCCACTTTTTAATTCATTAGTTAAATATTCTACATCTAAAGTATGCCCACTAACATTACCTCATTCCTTAATTTGCTTTTTAGAATTGATAACTTCTATGATGTCAGTTTCAGTTACTGGGTTAGATTTAGCTAAAAAGTCTTTTGTCTGCATGTTAAAAATATTTACATCTAACTTAGCAATCTGTTCTTTTTCTACTATATAATCCAGCGAATCAATAAGTTTATGTTTATTTAAAAAGTTATAAAAATTTGTATCAATAATTAGGTTTTGAATGTCTTCATTATTTAATATTTTCAAAAATTCATTTATATTTATAGCATCAGTATCAAATAACACAACTAAATTAGAATAAAACATTAAAAAAATTGCTTCTATTTTTTTGTTATATAAAACAAAAGTTTTAATATTTTGATTTTGTAAACCGTATTGTTCGATATCAGAGATTAAAAATAAATATTGAATCGGGTCTTTTTTATAAAGATATTCTAAAACTTCTTGCTTTTTATCATTATTTCAAATTTTAAATGTTTTCATATATTTCCTTTCGGAAGCTGCTCAAAAGGTATAAAAAAAGCAGCTTCCTATTTTCACCGTTGGGCTATCGTCGGCGTAAAGTGGCTTAACTACTGAGTTCGGAATGGTATCAGGTGATCCCACTTGCTATTGCTACTGATAATATAATACAGGATTTTTTTAAAAACCCAAACAATTTTTTTAAATTTTTATGAATTTTAATTGTGCGACTATTTTTTAAAAAGATGGTAAAGCAAGACAAAAAGATTAACACAATTAGTTGTTAATCTTTTTGTCTTGCTTTACAAATTTAAATTCAAAATTGCCACAGCAATTTGTTATGACGATTCAAAGTTAAAAACTGCTGGTTTTATACTTTCTTGCTTGTTTGTTTTTATGTTAAATTATTAAACATCTGAAGTTGCTAAAGTTGTGTATTTTCGCAAATATTCATAAAGATTTTTTACCTGTTGATTACTTGGATTTTTATTAACAGTGATAGTCATGGATTTATCAATATATTTTACATTCATAGTTATATGTGTTTTTTGCAAACTGTTTTTGTTATCATATTTAACACCTAATTGTTCTAAATTGATAAGCCAAAAATGTAAATTTGCTGTATTGTTACTTTTGTAATCTGGAACTAAATTATATTGTGAAATTACAGAATTTTCATTACCTGTTTCATACATTAACAAATTCTTAGTCTTAAAGAATTCATTAACATCTTGATTTCTTAGATAAATCTTTTGAAACTCTACTTTGTTCATTTGTTTTAGTTTTTCGGCTGTTAGAGTATTAATGTCAAAATCAACTTTATTTTTAAATGTTTGATAATATTTCTTAACATAATCTAAGTTAAATTTATTTAAAAATAATTTATTAAGTTCTTCTACTGATTTAATAAAAACATATTTATCTTTGAACAAAGGTTGAAATTCACCAGCACTTTCTTTGTTATTTTCTCACATATAATAAAAATAATTTTCTTCAATATTTTTAATAGAATTTTGCCTTTTATATTCTAACACAACCCCGGTAAAGTATTCTAAATCGTTATAAAAATATTCTTTGTTGTTTGAGTTATTTGCACAACTAACAACAATTAAAGGCGCTAATGCAGAAAAAAGAAAAACTCATTTTTTTATAAAATTCTTCATACTATTTTTCCTGCACTGTATATGTTAATGCTAAACTATCATTGATCGAATTATCAAATAGCACACCTGAATATTTTTTAACTTTTAATCTATAATATCCTGCTTCAGTAGTAATATACTCAAGTAACTCATCATTAGAGCTGCTTGATGTAATACTTTTAACTATATTTCAATTACCATTACTATCTTTTTTTTCTAAATATAAATCATAATCAGAAAACATCTTATTATCTTGTTTTTGTTTTAGTGTTTTTAAATTCAATCTTTCTTCACTAATATGATATTTATTTCATTCTGCTTTTTCCTTTGATAATCTTGCTCCTTCAACTGAATTAGCTATAACACCACCTAAAAACCCTAAAAACCATCATCAATTTACATTTGCATTGTAACTTGGTGAATTTTCAGGTGTCTCTAATAAACCAGCATTAAACAATCAAGAACTTGCTCCTTTAATTTTTTTACCTTTTGGAACATAAAACGAACTAGTTCATAAAACAAAATCATTATCAGATTTTGAAATTTCTTTAGTTACTAAATTATCTGCAGCTTCTAACATATTTTCAAAATCTACAATACCAGAACCATATTTTTGAGTATATCCATTCGCTTTGTAGTTAAGATTATTTACTTTTGGAGTTCTGGATGAAGCACCTATAATCGCTTTTATTGATTGTAATCTGATTTTGTCCTTATTTAAGAAATCTCTTTCTCTTAATAATGTTGAAACTAAACCTGTAACAACAGGGGATGCAAAACTTGTACCAAGTGTATCTAAATAATTTCACTCACCTTTGCTATTTTTATGCCATCTTTTATATAAATACCCTGGAGCAACAACATTAGGTTTAGAAGTGGAAACATAGCCGTTTTGTAATAAATAATTAGAATATTCTGCTATTGATTCAGTAGGTTTTTGTGTGAATTCGTTAAAATCAAGTGCCCCTACTATTAAGTTATTAGGTGAAAGTGCATACCCATCTACCCATTCGTTTTCTTTTTCTTTTTGATCATTTCCATTTCCGGATGAAAAGATATTAACAACTCCATATTTTCTAGAAATATAATCTAAAAATAAATTATTTTCATCATATGTGGTTCATCAATTATCATATTTCATACCATAACTATGGTTTATAATTCTTACTCCTTTTTCTTTAACCATTCATTCAATAGCACTTTGTCATTCATAATTATCAATAAATGCTGAAAAATAAAGTTTTGAATATCTATCATATCCTTTTTCACCTGCTGCGATATTTGAAACTTCGTTTGCATGATGACTTAGTTTAATCTTTTTATCAATATCTTGTAATTCAACACCATACCTTTGAAAGTTTTGTAATTTTGTTGTATCGATTTTTCCTTTTACTTCTATAACACCAACATTTCCTTTTTTATTTCGATATCTGCTATTTTCTCTTTGTATTTGTTTTTTAAAGTTTACTATATCTAAGTCTTTTGAATTATCTATTATAATATCACGATTATAATAAACATCTCAATCAATTTCTTCTTCTTTATCTGAACTGTTGGTAGAAAATTGTAGATTTTGTATTTCATTTGGAAATAAAATACCCTTATAAATTTCTTTTTTTTCTATAATATTTTTGACAAATTCTTTTCTTTGATTTTCGTTATCAAAATAGAATCAAACTATCGGCATCATCGAGCTTGTTTGATAGCCTTTGAAATATAAATTTGATTTTTTAATGTTTTCTATGAATTTATTATTTTTTTGGACGGTTAAATTTTCATCCATAACTGAATTGTTTGCTTCATAATTTAATAAAAGTTTTAATTCATAATTATTGTTTACAGGAACATTCCTCACAGAATTAAATAGTTGTCCGTTTTTGTTTATACGAACTTCTAATTTATTGCTTTGATATCCTAAATATCAAGGTTTTTCTTGATTTTTTAACACATTTGTAGCTGTTAATGTTACTATACTAGCAACTGATGTAGTTAAAATACTACTAAATAAAAATATTTTTTTAATTTGCTTTTTCATATTTACTCCTTTTTGTGTTTTTTTGTAAGAAATAAATTTCTTTTCAATTTCTTACTTTTTTTATTTTACATAAAAAAGGAGAAATTAAAAAAATAATTTAAAATATAGTAAAAAATTTTGAAAATATGTAAAAAATATGAAAAAGCAGTTTCGAAATGACTAAGATAAATAAATTAAAAATTTTTATTTAGACAACAGAGAAATAGATTACTTATTTTCAAACTTAAAATCTGAATGTTGAGATTGTAGAGGTTATTCAAAAACAACTTATGAAAACTATTAAGTATTCTCAAGAGTAAAGTGAAACGATATAATGAATAAAAAACGCAAACAAATTTAAATTAAAAATTGCCACAGCAATTTGCTATGACGATTCAAAGTTAAAAACTGCTGGTTTTATACTTTCTTGTATGTATGCTTTATGTTAAATTATTAGACATCTGAAGTTGCTAAACTTATTTCGTTTCATAAATATTCAAAAAGATCCCTTACTTGCTGATCGCTTGGATTCTTATTAACAGTGATAGCCTTAGATTTATTAATATATTTTACATTCATAGTTATACGGGTTTTTTGTGAACTTTCTTCAGCTTTGTATTTAACACCTAATTGCTCTAAATTTATCAGTCAAAAATATAAATGATGCATTGTATCTTCTCTTTTATAATCTGGGACTAAGTTATATTGAGAAAATCCAGAATTTTTATTTCCTGTTTCATACATTAACAAATTTTTAGTCTTAAAGAATTCATCAATATCTTCATTATTTAAATAAATCTTTTGAAACTCTTCTTTGTTCATTTGTTTTAGTTTTTCATCTGTTAGAGTATTAATATCAAAATTAACTTTATCTTTAAAAGTTTGATAATATTTCTTAACATAATTTAAATTAAATTTATCTAAAAATAATTGATTCAGTTCATCAACTGATTTAATAAAAACATATTTATCTCTGAATAAAGAATGAAATTCACCAGCATTTTCTTTGTTATTTTCTCACATATAAAAGAAGTAGTTTTCATAAATATTTTCAATGCTATTTTGCTCTTTATATTTTCTAACAATACCATTAAATTTTATTAAATTATAATCAAAATATTCTTTGTTACTGCTACTTGCACAACTAGCAACAATTAAAGGTGTTAATGCAGAAAAAAGAAAAACTCATTTTTTTATAAAATTCTTCATACTATTTTTCCTGCACTGTATATGTTAATGCTAAACTATCATTGATCGAATTATCAAATAGCACACCTGAATATTTTTTAACTTTTAATCTATAATATCCTGCTTCAGTAGTAATATACTCAAGTAACTCATCATTAGAGCTGCTTGATGTAATACTTTTAACTACATTTCAATTACCATTACTATCTTTTTTTTCTAAATATAAATCATAATCAGAAAACATCTTATTATCTTGTTTTTGTTTTAGTGTTTTTAAATTCAATCTTTCTTCACTAATATGATATTTATTTCATTCTGCTTTTTCCTTTGATAATCTTGCTCCTTCAACTGAATTAGCTATAACACCACCTAAAAGTCCTAAAAACCATCATCAATTTACATTTGCATTGTAACTTGGTGAATTTTCAGGTGTCTCTAATAAACCAGCATTAAACAATCAAGAACTTGCTCCTTTAATTTTTTTACCTTTTGGAACATAAAACGAACTAGTTCATAAAACAAAATCATTATCGGATTTCGAAACTTCTTTAGTTACTAAATTATCTGCAGCTTCTAGCATATTTTCAAAATCTACAATGCCAGAACCATATTTTTGAGTATACCCATTCGCTTTGTAGTTAAGATTATTTACTTTTGGAGTTCTGGATGAAGCAGCTATAATCGCTTTAATTGATTGTAATCTGATTTTGTCCTTATTTAAGAAATCTCTTTCTCTTAATAATGTTGAAACTAGACCTGTAACAACGGGAGATGCAAAACTTGTACCAAGTGTATCTAAATAATTTCACTCACCTTTACTATTTTTATGTCATCTTTTATATAAATATCCTGGAGCAACCACATTAGGTTTAGAAGTGGAAACATAGCCATTTTGTAATAAATAATTAGAATATTCTGCTATTGATTCAGTAGGTTTTTGTGTGAATTCGTTAAAATCAAGTGCTCCTACTACTAAGTTATTAGGTGAAAGTGTATAACCGTTTAATCATTCGTTTTCTTTTTCTTTTTCATCATTTCCGTTTCCAGATGCAAATATGTTTACAACTCCATATTTTCTAGAAATATAATCTAAAAATAAATTATTTTCATCATATTTTGTTCATTCGTCATCATATTTCATACCATAACTATGATTTATAACTCTTACACCTTTTTCTTTAACCATTCATTCAATAGTTTTTTGTCATTCGGCATTTTTAGTAAATGATGAAAAGAAAAGTTTTGAATATCTATCATATCCTTTTTCACCTGCTGTAATATTAGAAACTTCGTTTGCATGGTGACTTTTCTCGATATTTTTAACTGTATCTTGAAATTCTATACCATATCTCTGGAAATTTTGTAATTTTAACAAATCGACACTTCCATTAACTTCTATAACACCAACATTTCCTTTTTTATTTCAATATCTGCTATTTTCTCTTTCTATTTGTTTTTTAAAGTTTACTATGTCTAAGTCTTTTGAATTATCTATTGTAATATCACGATTATAATAAACATCTGATTCTTCTTCTTTTTCATTATCTAAATTATCTGTATTAAATAATTGAATATTTTGTATTTCGTTTGGAAATACAATACCTTTATAAATTTCTTTTTTATCTATAATACTTTTGAGAAATTCTTTTCTTTGATTTTCGTTATCAAAATAGAATCAAACTATTGGCATCATTGAGCTTGCTTGATAACTTTTGAAATATAAATTTGATTTCTTAATGTTTTCTATGAATTCATCGTTTTTTTGGTCGGTTAAGTTTTCATCCATAACTGAATTGTTTGCTTCATAATTCAATAAAAGTTTTAATTCATAATTATTGTTTACAGGAACATTCCTCACTGAGTTAAAAAGTTGTCCGTTTTTATTTATACGAACTTCTAATTTATTATTTTGATATCCTAAATATCAAGGTTTTTCTTGATTTTTTAATACATTTGTAGTTGTTAATGTTGCTATACTAGCAACTGATGTAGTTAAAATACCACTAAATAAAAATATTTTTTTAATTTGCTTTTTCATATTGCTCCTTTTATTTTTAGTAAGAAATAAATTTCTCTTTAATTTTTTACATTCTTATTATACATAAAAAAGGGAGAAATTTCAAAAAAAATTTTGTGAAAAACTTAGAAAATGTGCAAAATCTGTGAAAAAGAAGTTTCAATAATTGAGTATAAAAATTTTTGTGTAAATTAGTTTTTTAATTAATGGTTTATGTTTTAAATATTGTGATTTTTTATAAATTTAGAAATCCTACATTTCTTACCTGCATGTTAAAATTTGTTCGGTGTAGTAACCATAGAGTAATGGTTATTTTTGTTTGCTCTAACTCACTTGACTCAATTTATATATTTCACTAAATTCTTGCTTGAAACATTTTTGTAAATATTTCCCCAATTCTCTAATTTTGAATGGTAAATGTTTACATTTTGGATGTAATATTTAGTTTTTCAATTTGCTTTCATATTGTAATTTAAATTATCATTAAAAATCCTTGGTTTTCTTTGTATTACTTCAACGATAAACAGCTTACCGTCTATTTTGTTAACAAAATCACTATAAGCATTTTCACCATCTGTTAAAAATTGTATAGATTCTGTATTCGTAATTTTATATTTGAAAGCATTATAAAGTTTTTTTAACGGAAGATCTTCCAGCACCTAAGTATTGAATTGTGATATTTCTATTTCGATCAACTATTGTAGAAAGACAATGTTTTTCTAACTAATGCCCCTTTGAAGTAAAATACATGGATTTCCCACTTTTTCCTGCTTTTCCTCAGATTCCAACATTGAAATTTTCTTTTCTTACATTATTAAAGTATATTTCATCTAATTCAGTTATTCCACTACTGATTCGTTTTCATATTACTTTGATTTTATAAAATCTAGTAATTTGTGTCTTCAAAGAAAAGGAGTTTTAAATTTATCCCACAAATTTCTGCAGTTGCAGAAGGGGGGGGATAATTTCTTTAAATGACAATCAAAAAACAGAGGATATTTTGCTCTGCGTGTTTTTCCTAAATGTTCAAAAACTGTTCCTGTGCAAAATCGCTAAGTTTTTTCTTGCAATCATAACCTCTATAATGCGGCATATTATTAGTTGCTCCGTGTTTATGAATATTAACAGAACCACAACTTGTGCAGAATTTAGGTTTTTCAAACTTAATATCCTTACTATTGTTTCACGAACTAATATAAGAAACAAACATATTTTTAACATTTTCTGGTAAATCAACAAAAAATTCATTCATTAGCTTTTGATTTAATTTCTTTCATTTCTTGTTCAACTCTACTGTGATTTTTCATAATTTTTTAAAATTTAACACAGTTATAACAAATACCGTCTCAAATTGATTATTAAAATTTGTTTAACCAAGTGATGTGGTCAAAAATGTTAATAGTTATAGTTCAAAGTTATATAAATGCAGGAAACTAGTAATTTTTACTAGCTTCCTGCATTTATAAAGTTTATATGTATAAATTATATATCACTAGTTTTTAAAGATATTGTCTCATAAAAATATTGGTAAAGGTCTTTTATTTGATGATTACTTGGATTTTTAATAACAGTAATGGTTCTAGATTTATCAATATATTTTACATTCATTGTTATATGTACTTCATATGTGCTTTTTTTATCATCAAAATTTGCACCTAATTGCTCTAAATTAATAAATAAAAATTTTAAATTCGTTGCATCGTCTTTTTTGTAATCTGGAACTAAGTTATATTGTGATGTTGCTAAATTATTTTTACCAGCTTCATTCATTAACAAATTTTTAGTCTTAAAGAATTCATCAATATCTTCATTATTTAAATAAATCTTTTGAAACTCTTCTTTGTTCATTTGTTTTAGTTTTTCAGTTGTTAGAGTGTTAATGTCAAAATCAACTTTGTCTTTAAATGTTCGATAATATTTCTTAACATAATTTAAATTAAATTTATCTAAAAATAATCGATTAAGTTCTTCAACTGATTTAATAAATACATATTTATCTTTGAACAAGGGTTCAAACTTACCATTATTTTCTTTGTTATTTTCTCACATATAAGAAAAATAATTTTCTCCAATATTTTTAATAGAATTTTGCTTTTTATTGTATTCGATATATCAATCAAAATCCTTGAAATTTTTAATAAAATATTCCTTGTTATTTGCGGTGTTTCCACAACTAGCAACAATTAAAGGTGTTAATGCAGAAAAAAGAAAAACTCATTTTTTTATAAAATTCTTCATGCTATTTTTCCTGCACTGTATATGTTAAAGCTAAACTATCATTAATTGAATTATTAAATAATACATCTGAATATTTTTTAACTTTTAATTGATAAATGCCTGATTCGGGTGTTATATATTCAAGGATTTCATCATTAGAATTAATTGATGTAATACTTTTAACTACTTTTCAATTACCATCCCTATCTTTTTTTTCTAAATATAAATCATAATCAGAAAATAACTTATCTTGCTGTTTTTGATTTACTGTTATTAAATTAAGTCTTTCTTCATCTATATGTGTTTCAAGTCATTGTGCTTTTTCTTTTGATAATCTTGCTCCTTCAACTGAATTAGCTATAACACCACCTAAAAGTCCTAAAAACCATCATCAATTTACATTTGCATTGTAACTTGGTGAATTTTCAGGTGTCTCTAATAAACCAGCATTAAACAATCAAGAACTTGCTCCTTTAATTTTTTTACCTTTTGGAACATAAAAGGAACTAGTTCATAAAACAAAATCATTATCAGATTTTGAAACTTCTTTAGTTACTAAATTATCTGCCGCTTCAAGCATATTTTCAAAATCTATAATACCGGAACCATACTTTTGAGTATACCCATTCTCTTTGTAGTTAAGATTACTTACTTTTGGAGCTCTTGATGAAGCACCTATGATAGCTTTTATTGCTTGTAATCTAATTTTGTCTTTATTTAAAAAATCTTTTTCTCTTAATAATGTTGAAACTAAACCTGTAACAACAGGAGATGCAAAACTTGTCCCATTTGTATCTAAATAATTTCACTCACCTTTACTGTTTTTATGCCATCTTTTATATAAATATCCTGGAGCAACAACATTAGGTTTAGAAAGTGATGTATAAGCACTTCTTAATAAATAATTAGAATATTTTGCTATTGATTCAGTAGGTTTTTGATCTATTTCATCAAAATCTAATGCACCAACTACTATATTATTAAGAGAAAGTGTGTCACCATTAATTCATTCATTTTGTTTTTCCCTTTCATCATTTCCATTCCCGGAAGAAAATATATTTACAACTCCATATTTTCTTGATATATAATCTAAAAATAAATTATTTTCGTCATATGATACACGTCTGTTATCTTTTCTCTCACCATAACTATGATTTATAACTCTTACACCTTTTTCTTTAACCATTCATTCAATAGAGCTTTGTCATTCTGAATCGTTAATATGAGTAGAAAAGAAAAGTTTAGAGTATCTATCATAACCTTTCATTCCTGTTGTTATATTTGAAACTTCGTTTGCATGGTGACTTTTTGAAAATTTTGAAGTATTATATAATTCGATACCAAATCTATTAAAATTTTGTAACTTACTTTCGTCTATACTTCCTATTACTTCTAAAACACCAACATTTCCTTTTTTATTTCAATATCTGCTATTTTCTCTTTCTATTTGTTTTTTAAAGTTTACAATGTCTAAGTCTTTTGAATTATCTATTGTAATATCGCGATTATAGTAAACATCTCAATCGATTTCTTCTTCTTCTTTATCTGAACTGTTGCTTTTAGATAATTCTAGATTTTGTATTTCGTTTGGAAATACAATACCTTTATAAATTTCTTTTTTATCTATAATACTTTTGAGAAATTCTTTTCTTTGATTTTCATTATTAAAATAGAATCAAACTATTGGCATCATTGAACTTGTTTGATAGCTTTTGAAATATAAATTTGATTTTTTAATGTTTTCTAAGAATTCATTGTTTTTTTGGATGGTTCAGTTTTCATCCATAACTGAATTGTTTGCTTCATAATTCAATAAAAGTTTTAATTCATAATTATTGTTTACAGGTACATTCCTGACAGAATTAAATAGTTGTCCGTTTTTATTTATACGAACTTCTAATTTATTATTTTGATATCCTAAATATCAAGGTTTTTCTTGATTTTTTAATATATTTGTAGTTATTAATGTTGCTATACTAGCAACTGATGTAGTTAAAATACTACTAAATAAAAATATTTTTTTAATTTGCTTTTTCATATTGCTCCTTTTATGTTTTATTAAGAAATAAATTTCTCTTTAATTTTTTACATTCTTATTCTACATAAAAAAGGGAGAAATTTCAAAAAAATTTTGTGAAAAACTTAGAAAATGTGCAAAATCTGTGAAAAAGAAGCTTCAATAATTGAGTATAAAAATTTTGTGTAAATTAGTTTTTAATAATGGTTTATGTTTAAGGTAGGCCTCGGTGTCCTACATAAGAAAATTTACTTTTTTATTACTTTTATGGTTTTGTTCTCTCTAACCAAAAAGTCATTTGCTTCCTTAAAGCTTAACACAGTTTTTATATTTAACTTATAATCATTTGGTATTAAGATAATATTATAAAAAAGTTTAATTTGATTTTGATTCTTATCGATTTTATCTGGATTGATAGTGAAATTATAACTAAATAACGATGCATTTATTAAACCTAAGGAAACAGATTTTTCGTTATTATTTTTATTTAATTTTAGTATATGTGATGGTGTTTTAAAATAATCTCCAAGAGTGCTGAATAATTGCGTATAAAATAGAAGTCTGTTGTTTTTTAAAATATCAATAATTTTTTGATTATTTAAAAATATTTTTTCAAATTTTGTTGTAAGTTCATCGGGAGTAATAAGAAAATTTTGTTTCGCAGCAAGAATTTGTAAAGGAGTGATAATAAGTTGATAAAATTCATCTATATTTGTGATAATTTTGATACCTTGATTCAATTCTCAGTCTGAAATTGTATCATTAGTCAATTTACCTAAAAAATTAATTTCTTTATAAATCTCAGATTGATTATTGCTTACAGATGTAATTAAATGCTCTATATTATCTTCTTTATTTATATAAATAAAATCTGCTTCTTTATATAAAGCAGAAAGTAATTTTTCGTTTTGTTCTTTGTCTGTTTTTAAAAGAGCAAATTCCTTATCTTTGGGTACTAAAAATGCTGAAAATATATGTCTGTTTGGTCTAAGATCGGTAGTTGAAACTAATGATACTCTATTATTTATATAATATGGTTCTGCTTTTAGAGCATAAACAACATCTATATTTGATTTATCTTCATCTATAAGAATATAATCGTATCCAAATGAACTTCAATTATCTTTTTGTTCAGTTATTATAATATCGTTATCTTTAAGAATATTACTTATATTTTTGTTATTTAAAAAATCATTTTCAAATATTTCTACTATTTGCTTGTCTGTTAAAGTTTTATTTAAACCCAGATAAGTATACAAATTGTTAATAAGGGAGACGATATTCATATAAAAATCTTGCTCAGTTTTAATACGGAGAAAATCATCTTTTATAAATTTAAAATTAGAATTAAATCGTTTTTCATTACGATTTCGTTTGTTAAAAAGTTGTAATATAAATTGGTCAAATAAAACACTATTAGAAGTTATAATGCTCTGTTGCTGTTGCTTCAATTTAATAAGATTCACAAATAAAGGAGTTTTTAAGTTAATACTTTCTAGATATTCAGGTTCGCTTAACTGTATTTTAGGTAAAGTTTCTTGTTTATTTTCCGATCCCTTATTAACTTCAACCTTAGATCCACATGCAACAGACACAGAAGTGTATATTGGCAATGAAGTGATTAGAAATCTAATTATTTTCTTTTTGAATGACATATGTAAATGCTATTAAATCCTTTATTGAATATTTGTAAAAAGAACTTCAAAAACCTGTAACTAATAACCTAAAAACTCCGTCGTGATTTACTTTATATTCTATAAGTTCATCATTTGAATCGTTTGAATTAGAAGTATCAATAGTAATTCATTTACCATCAACAAATTCTTGAAGTGATAAGTTATAATCAGAAAAACCTTTATAATTATCAGAATAAGATTGTGAAATTCCGAATTTTTTTAGTTGTTTGTATAAAAATGGACCATAAAACTCATTAGTTAATTCATTTTTATTTTCTAGTGTTTTCGCATGTTCTTTAAAAGGACCGTTATATGTTCTTGTATCAGCATTAGGATATATAAGTGGAAACCCAGAATGACCGAATAATGAAGTTATTCCAGCATTAAATAGTCATGATAATGCTGCTTTTATGGTATCACCTTTTGAAGCATTAAAATGTTTGCTTTCTTTATTTATAGAATCTAGAAAACCAAAGTCAGTTGCAGAAAAAGTTTCAATATTTTTAGCAGCAATTAACATATTATTAAAATCTGGAATCCCTGCACCGTATTTATCACTAAATCCGTTTTTGTTTTTTGTATGTTCTTTGTCGCTTATCGAAATAGCAGCTGCACTTAGGATACTTTTGATTACTGGAATTCTAAATTCATTATTTAAATTAGGTTTTAATTTTAATAATGTTGAAATTAATCCGGTTATTGCAGGAGCAGCAAACGATGTTCCTTCTCTACCATCACTATCTTTAAAATTAAAATAACCTGGAGCAACAACTAGGGGTTTTGCTGGACCACCATTAGCATTATCTGTTTTATAATTTGAATATAATGCTAATTTGTTGTTTTTGACTGGAAATTTATAGTTTTTATCAAGGGCACCGACAGTTATAGAATTGTATGAAAGAGAATAATTATTGATTCAACCAGAATTTTGATCACCGATATTTTCGTTTCCGGCAGAAATAACATTAATCACTCCATACTTGCACGATAAATAATCTAACAAGAAACGCTCTTCAGAATAAAATCTGTTATATCAATCTTTTTCCATACCATAGCTATGGTTAATTATTCTAATACCATAATATTTAATTAATTTTTCCAATTTAGTTTGTCAGTCGCCATTTCTAGAGTTGAATGAAGCAATATATAATTTTGCTGATTTATCGAAACCTTCTTCACCACCAATAATTGATGATACTTTTAACAAATGCTCTCATGTATTATTTTTGTTATCTATATCATTATTTAGAAATTCTACGGAAGTTGCGAAAAAATTATCTGTCTTAAATTTATCAAAAACACTACCAAATTCTAAAACTCCTACATCTAAACTGTTATTATCTGTCTCTGTTAAACTCTTTTTATATCCATTTTCAAAATTTAAGATTTTAAATATATCATTTTTGTTTAATATATCATATTTTGAAAAATTATACGAATTTGTATTACTTGAACCACCACCAGATGATCCAGTATATTTATCGAAATAAAGGTCAGAAAGAAAATTATCGTTTACTGTTGATTTGAGGATTTTCATATTATTTGTATATAAAATAATTTTTGCTATATTTTCATCTTCTTTAAGTGACTTAACAAACAATTCTCTCTGTTTTTCGTTATTAAAATAAAACCATACAATTGGTAATTCTTCACTTACTAGATAATTTTTAAATGAATTACCGGTAATTTTTACATTATTAATAAATTCGTTGCTCTTATAAAAAACTATATTAGGCTTCTGTGTGTCATCATTTAGGTTATATTGATGATTTAGTAAAATTTTAAGTTCAAAATTATTATCATTAAACCTTTTTTAGTTAATGACAATTGATTGATAAATGAATCTCTAACTTCTATTTTAAATTCTTTAAAATTATCATACCAGTTCTCTGATATAGTTATTTTCTGATTAAAATTCTTATTTATGTTTGATGTAATTACCATTGGAACTATTGATGTAATAAATAATGAAGTTCCCATTAGCATCTTAATTTTCTTTTTCAATACAACTCCTTAATTTATTATAAATAACAACTACTAATAAAATAATAGTTGATTCTTAGATATAGCAAATATAAGGTTTAATATTTAAATTCATTTTAATTAGTTTTTTAATATTTACACTCGTTTTATGCAATATCTAATTAAATAATAAACGAAAAATGTTGATAATATATAAAGTAACAAAAAAAGCTTAATAAATTTCAATATTATTAATCTTTTTGCATATTATTTTTATACAATTTAGTTAATTAAATTCTTAGTAATGTTTCATAATTCGTTTATCCCTATTTTTTTAATTGATATGTTATTTATAAATCTTACAGCAGCGTGAATTAAAACTAATAAAGCTTCATTAGTATCTTTAAACTGCTGACCTTTAGCAGTCAGTTTTTGTGGTTGTCTTAAATAAAAATATAAACATCGATTTACAATTGACTTATAAAATAATTTTTTACCAAATCATCTATTTAGTCTAGCAACAGAAATGTAGTCTTGAAAACGAATTTGTTGTTCGATAACCCCACTACGTTGTTTTTTGCGCTTTATTAAATATGAATTTTCAACAGAAAAATCGTTTATGCGATTTTTATCAAAACTACTAAATTCTTGATCACTTATATGCATATTTACTTTAGTTTTAATATAAAAATATATATTAAAACTAATTAATGATAGATAAATTAAAAACAAACCAATATATACTCATATTATTCAAGTTTTATATCAAATTATGTTAATTATTTCTTCTTGTTGTTTTTCAGTGTAACTTTTTATTAAAATAACCTTTGTCGAAAATAATAATAAAAAAATAAAAGTTATGGTAGCAAAAAAAAGTAAGATTATTCAGTTATATAACATTCATAATTTAGTAGTTTTGTAAATAACATTATTTATATAATATTTTCTTACATCAAAAGTGTCCTTTATGAATTTAAAGGAAAAAACAACTATTAATAACAAAATTAAGATCGAGTATATATCTTTCATTTTTCTCCTTATAAAATTATATATGAATATCTAATATAAATTTTTAATTTATTGATTAGATGTATTTTGGTTGATTTAGAAATATTTAATGCATTAATTTAGTTAAAGATATTGTAGCTTGAATGTTATATTTGCTTATGAGCGACTAGTTTACCATTTTTAAAATATATACTTATAAACTATTTTTTTATACTTGTTTAATTAAATTATCATAATGTGGCAAAAATATGAAAAAATATTCATCAATATCCTATATTACACAACTTTATTCGCTATATATATATATATATAGGAAGCATAAAATTATTTATGGGTAATTGGAGATTTTATGAAATATTCACAATCTGTTGCTGCACTTAATTCATACATTTCGTTATCAAAACTTGATAGTTTAGTTAAAAATGGTATGAAACACATTCATATTGATTTTATGGATGGGGTTTATGTAAGTAATTTTGGGGTTACATTTGATCAAGCAGAGTTTTTAATTAATAGATATAAAAATGTGCATTTTGATGTGCATTTGATGTTAAATAATCCATATATTCATATCAAAAAACTAATTGATATAGGTTTTAAAACAATATTTATCCCTGCTGAAAAAGTAAATACAGAATTTTATAAAATCAAAAATAATTATCCACATATAGATTTTGGGATTATGCTACAAGCAAATGATGATCCAATAAACTATAAAAATATTATTATAAATTCACAAAAAATACTTTTAATGACAATTGATGTTATAGGAGGAACAGGAAAAAAGTTAAGTCCTAAACTTCTTGATAAAACAAAAACTATCAAAAATATCAACTCGAACATCAAAATATATAGCGATGGTGGTTTAAGAAAAGAAAATTCATATTTATTTAGTTTGCATAATATAGATGTAGCGATTGGTGGATCTATCATATACTCATTTGCAGATGGAAAAGATTTTTGTAATTGATGAAAGGATAATTTTTAATGACCTTTCAAACCATTATTATTATAGTTTTATCAACTTTATTAGGATTTATTTTAATAGGTGTTATTATCTGAAGAATTTGATTGAAAGCAAACAATAAGGATGCTAAAAATATCAATAACAATATAGGATACACATCAAAAGCAACAGTAGATAAGTTATTAATCTTAAAAAACCTTACTCAATCAAGTGTTTTAACCAATATTTTAATAAAAAACTCTTTTGCTAAAAAAGGATTTTCAATATTAAGTGGTGTTGTAATAACACAAGAAAAAATTTTTGTTATTAGCAACATTATAACAAGTTCAAATTTTGAAAAAATAAAGATAGATTCAAACGGAATCTTGCTGCAAGCAAATAAAAAAAGTAAATATAAAGAAAACCTTAAAATGAGTTGATTAAATGAAATTAATAAATGAATGAAACATAAATTTAAAGACTTTTTTGAAATAATAATACTCATAGATGAAAATATATCATTTGAATTAATCGATAATAATAGTCCATATCGTACCTTAAATATAAACTCCCTTTCAAAAGAAATTTCACAGTTATCAAAAAAGAATTTAAATGCAGAAAAAGTTGTTGAGATGTTATTAAAAAGAAACTTATTTAAAAATAGCAATAATGCAATTTAACATCTTCGGTGCATTCGTTTTAATAATAATTTTACTCATTCAACTATTTATTCATTTTGTTTATTCGTTTAATTTAAAAATTAAATATCAAAGAGTTGGGTTGAATATTAATGATAGGTTTTTGGTTAAGTTAAAGCAAGATGTTGAAGCAAGACATCATAAATCTTTTGCTATCAGTTTAAAAACTTCTTATTTTAAAACATCATTGGATATTAAAAAATCAATTTTATATCTTGATAAGGATTATCTTGATTCAAATATATATGCATTAGTAAACTTAGTTTATTTTTATTATAAAACAAAACAAACAAGTGCTAAATGAAATATAAACCAAGAAATTTTAAAGTGATTTGTATTTATATTAACAACTGTTTTATGAATAGTTTTAATGATGAACTTTTGAATTGCTTTTATTATGATTTTGTCTTTTATAATGATTGTAATAACAATAGATTTTGCAGTTAATTATAAATTATCTAAACAAATTTATATACTTACAAAAAATTATTTTATAGAAAATTTTTATAACCAACATCTTGTATTGATATTGAGTTATTTAAAGTATAAAAAATTATTTATCCTAAGCAAATATAGTAATTTTTATATCAAATTTATTAGTGAAATTGTTTATAAATTTAAGCATTGGGGAAATGATGAATAAAGAGAAAATTATTGAACATCTTATTTATAAATATGAAATGGATTTGGAGTATTTAAAATCATTAAATGATGAACAACTAAAAAAATTATATAAGCAAAAAGAAAATGAATCATTAATAATTGCTAAGAATCCAAATAAATTCTTTTATATTAAAAGTTTACCAGTACCAAAGGAATATAAGCACAAAACAACCACCAAAGGCGGAAAAATAATTTTCTTAACTTTTATCATAATGCTTATTTTGTTGTTTGTTTTGTTTATTACTGTCGCATTTATAAAATTTAAATAGGAGAAAAGATGAAATTATTTGATTTAAGTATGCTAGAGTTTCGAAAAGATATAACAGACTGAAAACAAGCAATCCATATCGGTGTAAAAATGCTAGTTGAAAATAAAAAAGCAACTTGAAAACTTGAAGAAATGATTTTAGAATCAACAACAAAATATGGGGCATATTATGTCTTAGAAAAAGGTATTGCTTTAGTGCATGCACCAGCAGGAGAACACTGCATTGAACCAGCAACATCAACATTAATTTTGGATAAAGAAATAGTTTTTAATGGCCAAAAAGAAAAAGCTGCAAAAATAATTATCACATTATCTGCTCCAGATAATGATTCTCATTTTCTGTTGATTTCACAGTTTGCACAATACTTTATGGATGTAGATTTCAAATCAAAAGCACTAGCAGTAAGTGATAAAAGTGAATTTATAAATTTATTAACAAGGAGTAAATATGAATTTTAGATGTGTATGTGGTTCTGGTTTGGGTTCATCGCTACTATTAGAGATGAATGTTAAATCAGTTTTAGATTCATTAGGTGTTGAATATGACAGTGTTGAACACACTAATATTTCATCATTTAGCAAAAATGGTGTAGATTATGTTGTAGTTGGAGCAGATGTTGCACCAGCACTAGATTTTCCAAAAGAAAGAATGGTTGTTTTAACCAACATATTATCAAAAACCGAATTAGAAACTAAGTTAAAAGCATTATTAAACTTAATTTAGAAAGGATGTATGGCATTTTTATTATGATTGCTTGGATTTTTAAAGGCATTCGTTGGTACACCTGCCCTATTAGTTGGAATTTTTACAATGATAGGTGCTTTGGTGCTACGTAAGAAGGCATCCCAAGTAATAATTTCTACATTTAAAGTCATTGTTGGATTTTTAATCCTAGGTGGTGGAGCAGGTGTACTTGTTGGTTCACTTAATAAGTTTCAACCTGTTTTTGAATCAGTTTATGGATTAAATGGAATTATTCCAAACAATGATGCATTTGCAGGAGCACTTGCTCAAGCATTACCATCAATTGCTACCTTAGGTTCAATTGTAATGCTGGTAGCGATGCTGTTAAATATTGTTTTAGCACTTACATCAAGATTTAAATATGTTTATTTATCTGGACATGTGCTTTATTACAGTTCATTAATGTTAGCAGCAGTCATGTATGTCATTGGATTTGATTTTGAACATAAACCAGGCGACTTTGCTCTTGCTTTATTTACATCATCCGCTTTGATGGCAATTTATATGGTGCTTTCTCCTGCAGTCCAACAAAGATATATGAAACAAATTATTGGAAGCAACGAAATTGCACTAGGACATACTGGTGGATTCGGATATGCATTATCAGGTTTAATTGGAGAAGGAATTAATAAGTTAAAGAAAGGAAAAGTTTTATCAACTGAAGAAATTAAATTTCCCCAATCATTATTTTTCTTTAGAAATACTTTAGTTTCTATTTCCATAACTGTATTTGTTTTCTATTTAGCTGCCTTTTTACCAGGTGGTATCCTATATGAAATAGGTAAAATTAACGCTAAAAATGCACCTGCTGCATATGAAGTTTTAGCATCAGGAAACTGAGTTATTACAATGTTCGTGCAAGCGTTTACCTTTACAGCAGGGGTAGAAATAATTTTAGCAGGTGTAAGATTATTTGTTGGCGAACTAGTTCCGATGTATAAAGGATTTAGCGACAAATTAATTAAAAATTCTAAAGCCGCCGTGGATTGTCCGGTTGTATTTCCATATGCACCAAATGCTGTAATAATTGGGTTTATCTCTTCGTTTATTGCTGGTATAATAGGAATGTTCATCACAATTGGACTTGGTAAAGCGGCATTAATACCTGCAGTTGTACTACCAGGACTAGTTCCACACTTTTTCTTAGGTGCAACATCGGGGGTGTTTGGAAATATCAAAGGTGGTATCATTGGTGCAATTGTTGGACCATTTGTGGTAGGTTTAATTATCACATTCATTCCTGTAATCTTTGTAGCAGGAAATTGAGCTCCAACAGCAACCAATGAACTAGGGGTGCTAATTGAAAAAACATCTAAAAATATTTCTATAACATCACTTAACTGAGGAGATACTGATTACTTTATTGGATTTATTCCTGGTATCCTTGGTTTAATACCAAAAGTTGGTAAATTCGTAGCTTTTGGAGTAATTATTGCTGGTTATCTTGCTTTAGTCACAGATGGACTTATCAAAAGATTTGTTTTTGACAAAAGAAAGAAGGATCAACTACAAAATGCATAAAAAAAACTTTACCCATAAAGATTTCATTGCTAACATGCGTGCTGTAGCAATAGATGGAATTAATCACGCAAAACAAGGACATATCGGAATGGCACTTGGTGCTTCAGAAATATTTTATGCCATTGTTGGAGAAAGCTTAAAATTCTCACCAGAACATCCACATTGATTTAACCGTGACCGTTTTGTTTTATCAGCAGGACATGGTTCAATGGGACTTTATTCGTTATATCATTTGATGGGATTACTTAACTTAGAAGATATCAAACAACATAAAATGTATGATTCTAAAACACCATCACATCCAGAAATTGAAAAACTGGATTATATTGATGCATCAACTGGACCATTAGGGCAAGGGGTTGGTATGGCTGTTGGTATGGCTTTATCAAATAAACATTTATCAAATCGTTTCAACCGTGAAGGACATCGCATTATTAATCATAATGTTATTGCTCTTTGTGGAGATGGAGACTTTCAAGAAGGAGTCGCTCTTGAGGCATGTGCCTTTGCTGGAACCAATAAACTCGATTCATTGATTTTAGTGCATGATTATAATAATATGCAAATTGATACAGCTTCTGAAGAAGTAAATAATATCAATTTTGAAAAATATTTCAAAGCATTAAATTTCAATGTGCAAATTTTAAAAAACAATAATCCTGCTACAATTTTAACTGCATTAGAACATGCTAAAAAAAGCACACGTCCAAGTTACATCCAGGTTCCTACTACAATTGCTTTCGGAACTAAGGTTGCAAATTCACCTAAAGGACATAATGGAATTTTAGATGAAAAAGCGACAGTAGAATATAAACAAAATTTAGGTTTATCTTACACTAATCCGTTTGAATATGATCCAAATGCATATCAATTTGGCTCAAAATTATTAAAAACCAAACACGGATTTTATTCAAGATGAGAGAAGAAATTAGAAGCTTATCAAACTGAATTTCCTGAATTAGCAGCCGAATTAAAACAACTTATTAACAAAGAAAAACATTTTGATTTCAAAGATTTTCAATTTAAGCAAACTAGTCAAGCATCAAGAAACTATGTTGATGAAATTATGATTTATTTGGATAAAAATCACAAAAACTTCTTAGGAGGTTCTGCTGACTTAAGAGGGGCTACAAAAGTAGGATTTAACAGTGATCGTAATGTAAAATACGGAATTAGAGAGTTTGCAATGTTTGCAATTAACAACGGGATTGCATTACATTCTGGAATGCCAACATTTGGGGCAACATTCTTAGTTTTTGCCGATTATGGAAAGGCAGCATTGAGATTATCATCGATTATGCAACTGCCAAACATCGCTGTATTTAGTCACGATTCATATCAAGTTGGGGGAGATGGACCAACCCACCAACCGGTTGAACAACTTGCAACCTTAAGAAGTATTCCGAACTATCTAGTATTTCGTCCTTGTGATGAAAATGAGATGTTGAATTCATTTAAATATGCATTGAATTCAAAATCTACACCATCAGCAATTATTGCAACCCGTCAACCAATGAAGTCATTTAATTTACAAAAAGAAACATTTAAACCTGCCTACTTTATTTCACAAAATAAATCAGCTGTTGTAAATTTACTTGCATCAGGTTCAGAAGTTGAATTAGTATATAAAGCAGCAGAAGAACTAAAAAGAAGTGATATTGTTGCTAATGTGATTTCAGTTCCATCATTACAGTTATTGCTAGATGACAGTGAATTAATTTCAAAACTTGGGTTAGATAAACTTCCTAACTTTGCAGTTGAAGCATCAAATGATCCACTTTGATATAAATTAGCTTTATATCAAAAATTCGATGGACATTTTGCCAAAGATTTTGGTCACTCAGCACCTGGAGACTTTGTATATCATCTCAATGGGTTTACAAGTGAAAACATATTAACAAAAGTTAAAAGTTTTTTAGAAAAATGCAAATAAAACATCTGGCTTAGGCCAGATTTTTATATTCGTTTATTTAAATATTGATATAGTAAAATCACTTGTTCTATTGGAATCTCTTGGATTCGTATGTTTTCGTGCATTTTAAGACAGTTATAAGCAAATTGTATATCAGACATCGAATAAACACTTTTTAATGCACTTATAAGCTTCTTACGACGGTTTATAAAGCACAGTTTAAAAAATTCTTTATACATATTTCAGGTGTAGTTATCAATATTATCTTTAAATTCTAAGGAAATAATTGCTGAATCTACTTTTGGAGCAGGGGAAAAACAAGAAGCAGAAACCACAAATTCTATTTTTACATTTGCTAAAAATTGACATGAAAGAGAAAGTTTGGAATATTCTTTACTTTTATAATTTGCAACAATACGCTGAGCTACTTCTTTTTGCACCATCAAAATCACCTTTGAAAATTTATCTCGATGTTCAAAAATTTTAAAAAGAATATCAGTTGTGATATAGTAAGGAATATTTGCAACAATAATGCTTTTAGGTAGATTTGATAAATCGGCTTTCAAAAAGTCTTTCTGGTAGATAAATAAGTTTTCTGTATTGATATTTTCTTTCAAAAAAATTACCATATCCGGATCAATTTCGTATGCAGATACAGATTTAGCAATTTTAATAAGTTGAGATGTTAATGCACCTCTACCTGGACCTATTTCAACAATATAATCGGATGCTTCAACAAGAATAATAATTTTATTAATAATATTTTTATCAATTAAGAAGTTTTGTCCAAACTTCTTTTTAGCATATACCGCATTTTTCATTATAAGTTAAATAACTTCCTTAAATTTCGATTAATTCGATCTACAAGCTTATCCATTCCGAATGATTTTAAACCTGCAAGATAATAAGTAACATAAACAACTGTATTAGGCTCATTTATTCGGTTACGATATGGATGTACCCTTAAATAAGGAGAATCAGTTTCAATTAAAATTCGATCAAGTGGAAGCATTTTAATAACATCTCTGGTTTTATCAGCAGAACCAAAAGTTATTACACCACTAAAAGAAAAGTAAAGATTCTTAAACTCCATAAATTTCTTTGCTCAATATAAATCTCCTGCAAAAGTATGTAACATACATTTTAAATTTGGATATTTTTTTAATATCTCATAGACATCTCGGTAAGCTTGATATACATTTTCTTTATCACGGATATGAATAACAGCAGGAAGATTATATTTATTTGCTAATTTTATTTGATTTTCAAAACTAAGCAATTGTTTTTCTTTTGATAAACCATCTTCATAATAATAATCTAAACCTATTTCACCGATTCCTACAATTAAATTTTGATGTTCATTTAGAAGTTTTTCAACTTGCAGATAGTCATTTTCACCTTCACCAGATTCGGGGTGGATACCGATGCAAGCTTTTATAAAATGATATTTCAAAGCAAGATCGATACATTCAAGATTGTTTTTGTGAGAACCCCCGTTATTAATTATAAATTCAATATTGTTGCTGTTAATGTCAGCAACAATATTTTCAATCTCTTCTTTTTTATAATACTCTGTAAACAAATGACAATGAGCGTCGATAAATTTGTTTTTTTTATTTGACATTATTTTCCTAAACAAAAGTTTGCAAACATCACATCTAAAAGGTCTTCGCGATTAGCGTTTCCTTTGATATTTTGCAACTCATCTCAAGCATTATATAAATCAATAATAATCACATCATAAGTTTGATCGTTTTGTAAGGATTTTCTTGCTTCCTTGATTGAATTTAGTGCAGATTTTATTAGTGATAATTGACGAGTGTTATTAAAAATTCTTTCATCAAAAATGTTAATATCTGCAAAGTTCTTAACCATTGCTTCTTCAAGCTCTTTGATGTCATTATTCAAAGCAGAAACATTAACAATGTTAGTATTTTTATTATTAACCAAATCCGATTTATTTTGAACTTTTATATAAAATTTCCCTAGTTTTTGACTCTCTTTAAAAATCATTTCATCAAATTCATCTTCTTTTTGACTTGGATCAAGGATGTGAACCACTAAATCAGCTTTTTGAATTTGCTCAAGTGATTTTTTTATCCCAATTTGTTCAATTACTTCTGTTGTTTTTCTTAATCCTGCTGTATCAATAAGTTTAAATAAAATCCCATTAATTTGATAACTTGCTTCAACTAAATCCCTGGTGGTTCCTGCAATATCAGTTACAATTGCTTTTTCTTCGCTTAATAATGTATTTAAAATGCTGCTTTTACCAACATTAGGTTTACCTAAAAGAGCAACATGAACTCCGTCAAAAATGTATCTACTATCTTCAGAAACTTTTACAATTTGCTCAAGTTTTGTAATTAAATTTTCAACTTTTTCAAGCATCAAAGGAGTAGAAACTTTTTCAACATCTTCATATTCAGGATAATCAATATTTACTTCACAAATACCAATTAATAAAGCTAAATCATTAGAAAATTCATCAATCAGTTGTGATGCTTTACCGTTAAATTTATTTACACTTGCAAATGCTTGTGAAGTAGTTTGTGACATAATTAAATCATGTATCGCCTCTGCTTTAACTAAATCCATTTTACCGTTTAAAAATGCTCTACGGGTAAATTCACCTTTTTCTGCTAATCTGCAACCATTTGCTAAAAGTAGTTCTAATACCTTATTTGTTACTACAATTCCACCGTGACAATTAATTTCAATCAAGGGTTCACCAACATAATTGTTATAAATTATTTTTCCTTTCGATTCTTTACCGACAAACCACATTATCAAGACTTCATCAACTAAAATATCGTTATCAAAAATATGACCATATGTAATTTGATGATCATCTCCAACCTTACCATTAAAAATTTTTTTAACTATCTTAACGGCATCTGGACCTGCTACACGAACAATAGAAATCGGTTGATTTATTCGTGAACCACTACTAATTGCTGCTATATTTTCGTTCATTTTCTTATTATATAAAATTATATATTTATGTAAAAAAAATGTGGAATTTCAATTAAAAATTCCCGTATTAGTCCGTATTTAGTTCGTCTGTAATAATTTCCATAATTTTATATTTATAAATGTTATAAATTAAAAGGGGAAACCTCAGAAAAAGGAAAACTATGGCAGAAATAAAACCGTACGTAGATGATCAATTTGTATTTAAAATTGACTTAAAAAAAGACACATTATTAAAGAACAAAAACAACTATAATTTTAAACTAAAAATTATGAAATCCTTATTTGATTCATATGAAAAATATTTAGATCATATTCGTAAGAAATTGATTAGGATTCGTTTTAATACCTTAGAGACAGAAGAAAATAGGATTGCTGAATTAAAAAATTTTGAAAGAAAACTAAATGATAAAAATGATATTATTCACACAATTTTAAATTATCTTACACCACGAAATGCTTGGATTATTGAAAAATGCTATTTAGATCGTGCAACTAGGAGTAAAACAACTTGATATGAAGAACACTTTTCTAAAACAACCTTTTATAAGTATAAAAAAGATGCAATTAATCAGTTTGTAGGTTACTTTTATGATTCCTTATTATTATAATTATGATGATGTCCAGCGAAGCAGTGAGTTAATTGTTGAAAATGTTACATATAATATTGAAGATAATCAAGTTGTAAAAACATTTAACAGAAATTTTGAAATAGAAATTATAAGAAATTTAGGTGCAAAGAAAACTGTAATTTTGTTTCGAACTTTAAATGGTGCAAATGCAGTTGAAAATCTTCATAAATACAAAGTGCATATTTTTTATGGTAATAAAGATCACGATATCTTTGATGCAAGTTTGCAAAGATTTGGTTTAATTTATGATTTAACTAATGAGAACAAGCAAATTTCGATAGTTTTAGCAACCGATGATGATAAACCTTTAAGAAAAATCAAAATCCAAGAAAATCATATTAAAAATTATGTTGATAATTTAATCATAAAAGAAAATTTAGCAAAACTTTTAATCCCTTATTCTATTACTTATCGTATTCATAATAAAAAGTTAGAGATTAGCAAAAGGTATTGGAATGTCTTTTTAACTTTTGATGATTTAAATACATCAAAAGGTGTGACAACACCTTTAAAATTATATGTTTATCGCGATAAATCATATGATGAAAAAATAGAAAAATATCTACCAAACTCCACGTCTTTTAATGTAATAAAAAGTAATTATGCAGCAAGTTTTGATAAAGATAAAAAAGAGCAAAAGATAGAATTAGCAGATAAAAAAGTAGCAGGAATTAATAAGATAAGCTACAATTTTGATTTTGTTACATCTGCAAAGGCAGAAGATGCAAAATTGATTCAAAAAATTGATAATTCAGTTGTAGTAAATAAAAACTTTTCAGGTGAGTTGAATTCTAAGTTTTACATTGAAACAAATTATGCAAAGTTTATAATCAACCGCAAACAAAACTTTAAAGCATTGAGCAAACCAAGTAAAGCGAATTCATTAATTATTCAAGAATTGCCGATAAATAATTCAGAAGAATTTAAAAAACAAATTTTTAAATACTCTGTTTTAATTGAGAAACTCTATGACATAAATACTTTTAAACTTAATCAGTGAATTAAAAGAAAGAAAAATGAAGAAGATTTATAAATTCACAATATCTATATTAGTAGGCTTTTCGATTGCAGGAGTTGGTTATGGAATATACACAGTAGTAAATAAAAAAGAAGAAGTTAAAGAAGAGAATACTAATAAAGAAGATACGGTTCCTATTAAAGAGAAAGAGATAGCAACATCTTTTCCAATTCTAGAACCTAGGTATTTTGCTAAATATGTTCAAGAAGACGAGTATGGTAATTATATTTTAGATAAAAAAATAGTTGAAGAAATAATCAAAGATATTATCCGTAGGTTTGCTAAGGAAAAAGGGCAAATTGATTTTAATTATGAACAAATAAATGAAAAAGAAATACTTTTATTATTAAAATATAGTGATAAAAGTGATAGTGAGATTAAAAAGTATCTTATTAAATTAGAAGAATAAAAAATTAAAAAATTAGCAAATAAACAAAAAATGTGCTAAAATTTAAATACTATGAGTACAAAGAGAGATTATTATGAAGTTTTAGGAGTAAGTAAAACAGCAAGCGAGCAAGAGATTAAATCAGCTTATCGTTCGTTAGCTAAAAAATATCACCCAGATAAATCAACTGATGCAGATAGTCATACAAAGATGCAGGAAATAAATGAAGCATATGAAGTGCTTTCAGATTCTAAAAAACGTAGTGCATATGATCAATTTGGACATGCTGGAGCAAATGGACAATATGCAAATGGAGCAAATTATTCGGATTTTGCAAGTAGTTTCGAAGGGTTTGGTGATATTTTTGAATCAATATTTTCAGGTTTTGGTGGTGGTTCTCGCAAAACAAGCAATCAACCACGAAAGGGTCAAGATATCCATGCAACAATGGAAATTACTTTTATGCAATCTTTAATGGGTGAAAATATTAAACAAAAGATGTATAAAAATGAAACATGTTTACATTGCGGTGGAAGTGGAGCTGAAAGTGCATCTGATATCCAAACTTGTTCAACATGTAGAGGTAGTGGTCATGTAACCAAAGTGGCACGTGGTATCTTTGGACAAATGCAACAGCATGTTGTTTGTGGAACTTGTGGTGGAGTTGGTAAAAGAATAGTTAAAAAATGTAGTGTATGTCGTGGTA
This sequence comes from Mycoplasma sp. 394, assembly GCF_054353895.1. Taxonomy (NCBI): domain Bacteria; kingdom Bacillati; phylum Mycoplasmatota; class Mollicutes; order Mycoplasmatales; family Mycoplasmataceae; genus Mycoplasma; species Mycoplasma sp. 394. Next base: position 35,683 of record NZ_JBTHHL010000005.1, read on the forward strand.
ACAAATATGAAAGACAACTTAAAACTGTTAACTTACAAATCCCACAAGGAATAGATGATGGTAGAGAATTAAGACTCGATGGTTATGGTGAACCAGGAATTAATGGTGGATCATCAGGAGATATGTATATTCAAATACGTATTAAACCACATAAACATTTTAAACGCAAAGATAATGATTTATATTTAAATTATCCAGTATCAGTTTTCGATGTGCTAGCAGAAAGAGATGTTATTATTCCTACACCTTATGGCGATGTAAGTTATACATTAAAAAGAAGTTATGTATCTGGTCAAGAAATTAGAATTCCAGGTAAGGGCGTTAAAAACAAATATGGAGTTGGTAATTTAATTGTTATTTTAAGTTTTATAGTTCCTGATATTTCCAGAAAAGAAGCAAAACTACTTAATGAAGTTCTTGCACAGATTTCAGATACAACTAATTCTGATATTTATAAACAAATTCAAAAGACATTAAAATAGGCAGATAAAATCTGCTTATTTTATAAATTGCTCTATATAACGAGCTAATCCAGATTCAGAACAAGGAAATTTTGTAACTTGATCAGCAATTTCTTTTAATTCAGGAACAGCATTAGCCATAGCAACTAATTTACCAATATGTTCTTTAGCAGATGCATCATTCATTGAATCACCGATATGCATTGCTTCTTTTGGATCAATTCCCCATAATTCACATAATCTTGCCTCTTCTGCACCCTTAGAAATACCTACATTTGTTATTTCGATAATATTGTTACTTCCAGATAATGAAACATTTAATTTTCCATCAAATTTTTCGCTTCATTTTTCAGCTAATCTTAAAATTTTATTTTTTGAAGGACTTCAAATTAATGCTTTAGCAGGTTCGAAATCTTTATTATATTGTGAATATTTTTTTGCTGTTTTTTTACCAAAACCCATTACTAGACGATAAAATCAGTTTTTGGTATATGCATGTTCTCTTGGATTAGAATCATAAACAACAAAGCATTTATTTTTCTTTATTTCATCAAATAATTCATTAGCAATATCTTTTGGAATAACAACTGAATGGACAACTTGTCCATTTATAACTGTTTGAGCACCATTTCAAGCAATATAAGAGCTTGAACCTAAACTTTGAACAATAGCAAGAGTTTTAGGATTAACCCCACGTCCTGTTGAAACTACAATAGGAATAAAATTTTGAACTTTTTTAACTATTTCCTTAGTAAATTCGGTTACTTCTTTTTGTCAAAACTTTTCTCCAGGACCATCAATTGCTGTTCCATCTAAGTCAATAAAAATAATTTTAGGTTTATTCATAAATTAATTATACAAAATTATAATTTACTATAAAATACTGCTATAAAAAAAATTTTATGAATTTCTTTTATAAAATGAAAAAATAATATAATTTTGCATTAGAAAATAAAAGTAAAAACTTTTTAAAGAAAAAAATCTTTTATTTTTAGTAAAAATACTATAATAACAGTATAGAAGACATTTTAAGTAGATATGTATGCATATATTTCATATATATATATATATATACGTGTCAATCGAAGGAGTGTCATATGAGTATAAAATTAAAACGAAAATATTTGATATTAAGTGGTTTAGTAGTTGGTACATCACTTGTTTCAAGTGTCACTGGATCAGTCCTGTATAATTTTTCACCCACCTCATCGTCAGATAATAGTAGCAACCTACCTGAATCAATTAATAAACCAGTTTTAGAAAATATAAATCATACTGATATAACAGCTGGCATTAGTTCAGTTGTTGATTTAAATTTACCTAAACCAAAAGAAAAGGTTAAAAAAATAGATGAACCTACTGTTAAGACAACTAAAAAAGTTGATGAAAACAAAGAAGTGACAAAAACTAAGGAAACAGTTATTTTAAATCAAATTGAAAAACCAAAACCGATAGAAAAACAAGAGTTAAAACAAGTTCCTGAAAAGAAAAAAGATGAACCAAAACCTGAAACAAAACAAGAAATAAAGAAGAGTGAACCTGCTTCAGCGCAAAAAATAAAACAAATCGTTATAACCCCACCAAAAGAAGACGAAAAGAAAGAATTACCAATTGCTCAACCTCCAAAGCAGGAAGTAAAAAAACAAGAAAACTTTAGTCCTAAACAAGAACAATCGAATAAAATATATATTCAAGGTGTACCTGTTGATGCAGATGTTACACAAAATCCAGGAAGAACAATTGCTCAATATGATGTAGAACGTGATATCGCTAATCGAAGACCATATTCACAGGAAATAAATAAGGTTCTAAATAGTATTACAGTTACAGACCAACTGACTAACAGGGTTTTATCTAATGCAGTTGCAGCATTTAAAACCATACATGATAATCCGAATGATACAATAGGGTTTATTAAGCAAATTTTTGATGATAAACAATATAAAACAGAAACTGAACGCGATGCTAATATTCAAAGTTATATTAATCAACAACCATGAGTTTGAGAAAAAAAACGATATCAATACAGTAGATTAATAGATTCACCTAATATCAAGTATTTTTTAAAGAATCCAGCTGATTATGAAAAATTTAAAAATTACCCTGATAAAACAGTTCGTGATTGACTCTTAATAGAAAATATTGACTTTTCTAAATTTACCCAAATAGATCCAAGTGCATATTCGGAATTACAAAAAGGATTTGTTTTAGATCCGAGAGAAATTTATATCACTGAAGATGGAAAAATTAACTCACATGCATTTGGTCAACCAGATGAATTTAACTCAGTTTTAGGTGTACAAACAAGAGATAATGAAACTAGGAGAACCTTTAGGATCTCAGGACCATTTGGCCGTGATGGTGATTCAATTTTAAGTGGTAATTATAAAGACTGAAATAAAACTGATATAAAATATGAAGCAAGATTTGCTAAATATGATATTCAAGGAATAAAAGGTATTAATATTTATAAACTTACAGCAAAGCAAAAAGTTGATGGACAACTTAATGAAGGAACTGTTTTAGAAATTAATATGTTTGATTCTAAAGCATATGCTAAAACAAAAGAACTTTTGGAAGGATTTAAAAAAGATAATATTAATATTACTTCATATCGTTTCTTAAATATGGGTGCAGCATCGGCGAATCAGAAATTTAAAGAAATTTTAGATTTATTACCTCAAAAAATTCCTCAATTAGAATTATTCTTTGATGCATCTGCTGCAAATACATCTGCATTAATAGAGCTAGAATACAAAGAAATCGATGAATTAGGTTTATATACAACCGGAAATGCACTTTCAGAAAAATGATCAATTAACCCGTTAGCTCTTCGTAAAACCGCTTGGGTTAATACACTAGATTATAATGTAAGTAGAGATTATCCAGCGAATTCAAATATAGCTACTAGAATTGTATTTGACTCTCTTGCTTTTGAAGAAAGTGATATAAAAAAGAACACTTCTGATCCATATTCAAGAATTAATGATGGTTTAAGAATGGCATATTGAACTAGAAATAATGAAAAAATATTTGAAGGACAAAGCGGAGGTGGAAACCATCCCGATAACAATGAAAGTGGAAACAGTTATCCGTTAGGTCTTGATTTTTCTAGAGCACCATCAATTCGTTCATTGCATGGTTTAGTATTCTCAGATGTAGTTAAAACATCAAATGCTCCAAGAAAAATTAAAAGATTATTATTATTTAATGATTCAGAATACTTTAACATTTCTTCTAAAGAATTAAATGATGCAGGTTTTGAAAACATCGCTAAAGGAGAACCGGGTCCACCAGATGCAAAAATAATATTTAGTAACAACAATACAACTAAATATGTTTATTTAACCGGTTCAGATCAATTAACATCACGTGGATTAGGTTATTTAAAAGATTTATTTGATTTAGCTAAACAACTTAATAAAACGACCATTTATGTACAACCACAAGCAATAGAGTTAAAAAAACAACTTGAATCAAATGGATATACAGTTGCTGTATATAGTCAACAAGAAGATGATCTTACATTAACTTAGGAGGTTATATGAATAAAATAAAACGATTTAGTATTTTATCTGCATCCTTATTAATTCCAGCAACAATTGCTGTTGCTTGTGGAACCAAAGAGGACAAAAAAGATACTAATGGTTCAGTAACAAAAGGTGGTTCAGTTAGTTCAACCGATTCAGGAGGAGCAAAAAGTTCTTCTGATCAGGATGGAACACGAAGTTCTAATGACCCAGGGAGTTCAAGTTCTTCCGGTGGTTCAGGTGGACAATCTGTTGGTGTGCAAAAACCAGTTAAACCTATATCAAAAGCAGAATTTGCTACAATAGTTAATTCATTAAAACCAGATGACCAATTTGAATTAGTTGCGACAAACACATTAGTTCCTACCACAAAAGAAAATACACTTCCTACAAAAGTTTTTGATAACTTACAAAATTGAAGTATTAAGGTTAAAGATAACTACATAAATAAGTTTAAGGCAGTTTTAACTAATGCAACTTTAGATGGAAATAATCGTGCTAAGGCAAATCAAGAAGGTAAATTAACTATATATGTTGAATTCACCAATCCTACTAATAAAAAAGATACCATTGTGAAAAGTTATGATATCAGTGGATTTAAGCAAGGTATGGAAGAAACTATCCATATCCCTGCTCCAAGTAATGACGAATTCAAAACCTACTTTAATAAAGATTTAAAACAAAGATATGATTATGATAATCAAAAATATACTGATTCATTTGTTAAATATGCATCTGCTGATGGTTCTTGGGAGAGTTTAAGAGGTGGACTTTTCAAAAAAACAAGTGCATCTGAAATAGCAAGTTTTAATCAAAAAGCAGCGTCGGTAGGTGTTTCTGATTATCGTAGCAGTGTTGTTAAAGGTTTTTCTACACCTGTTTATAAATCAGATGGGAGTGTGGATGGATTATATATTAATCAAGAATCACAACCAGCACAACCGAGTTGAGTTGATTCATATGGTAAGAAAGAACCGTTTAAAACAACCGGATTAGCTCGTACACTACCTAATCAAACATATGTTGATATTGCAAAACAAACATATGCAATTAATATTGGGAACTTCTTAGTTTCCGGTGATGAAAATATTCGTAATCAAGTTGCTAAAATACTTGAAAACAAAGAAGATTTAACTGAATTTATAAAAAAATTAAGTGATCCACAAAGAGTTAAATATTACACTGAAAGACTTACTAAAAATCCAGGATCGCAATGAAAAGAATATGTTCGTGATGAAGTTTATAACGAACTTGTTAAAGAAAATAATAATGATTACACAAAAGTTAATAAACTTGTAAATGATTATTTAGAAATTTATAAAGCACCAATGCGCAAGCAACTTGAAGCAGCAAATTTCCCTGCTGATGTAAAGCAAAGAGTTCTAAATGAAATTAATTCATCTGTTGCTTATAATTCATTAATTACCCTACCTATTTTTGCTAAACAACAAGATAATATTGGTGGAACAATGTGAATTATGGATTATCAAATTCCAGATGATGGAAGCTACCCAACTAAGTTTTATTTTGGAACTAATTTACATGTTGCTGATGCGATTAAAGAAGGAAGGTTTGTTGGTTTTGGAATAACCAGAATGAATAAGGATGTTAATCCTGTGTTAAATACCTTAAAATTAGTTGGATTAAATAGTCCTGCAATGTTTAGAACTTTTGGATTTAACAAGGAAGCAATTCGTAGAGTTTTTGATGCACGTGATTTTCTTAAAACGAAACCATCAGATTATTTAGCAGAACCACAAAAAGATTTATATAAAAATGTAGAAGAATTTGCTGATTTTGCAGTAGTAGAAATAGATTTTGAAAAAGTGGATTTATCAAAAGTTTTGATAAATACTAATGAAGCATCCAATGCTGCAGCATTAGCAAAATTGGTTACTAATGATTATAAGGACTTACCAGATGATAAAAAAGTTAAATTCTTACCTAATTCGTATTTAAAAGATTATCAAAAGATTAATGTCCCCTTAGCAGTTAAGAAAAACGAAGAAAATTCATTAAATAAATACGATCAATTATTTATTCTAGGTTTCCCGTTAGCTGATTCAGGTAGTTGAAGAGATTTTTATCTAAAAAGATATATTGATGATGACCAAATTAATGTAGCAAAATATTATCGGACCTTATGAATTAATTCTGATCCTGATTTTTATGACTATAAGGTAGGAGAAAACGATTCAGATCAAAAAACCCAAGAACGACTTGCTCGTGGGAACCGTTTATCATATGATTTAGCATATCGGACCTTTATTGATAAACCCGGCCTTACTGATGCTTTCTTATCTGCACCTGTTTTATCTCACGGTAAAAGTCCGTTACAAAACCTATATACATCTGATGATAATAAGCAATATATTAACTTTGGTTTAGAATATATGCCACGTTGATATGCTCCAGGTGGTGGTGCATCTGGTTCGTCGGTTCGAAACCAAAAAAACGAGTTAGTTGGAATTTATCATTATTCTAATCCAACAGCAAGAACCGGTTTAGCAGCAGCATTTAGATCCGAAGGATACAGTTATAATGGATTATATGGAAGCTATAATTTACCACAATATGATTTAATTTATGGTGGTGGAAAAGATCAAAAGAATTCATATCGTGAAGCAATGTCTAAGTTAAATATCGGTAAAACTAACTTATTTCCAAATGGATTTGCAAGCGAAAACATCCCAGAACAATTTAAATTTACTAATAATCTATTAACATATCAAAATACCAAGGAAAATAATGAACAAAATTAATAAAGTCATAATCAATCAAAAAATTTATAATGATTATAGCAATCAACTTAATTCTAAATCACAGAGTTGATGAAGCACTATTTATAAATATATTTTAGTTTCTTTCTTTGTAATTTCGGTGTTAGTTGTTGTCAACTTGCTAGATAAATCTATTTTCCTTACATCATTACTTAGTCAATCTGCTTCGGATAAACCATATTCAGATTTATTTAACTTTAATTCAGTAATTTCAAGGCAAGATAATGCTGTAATAATGCTGCGCTTTAGTCCACTTGTATTTGTGTTCTTTTATTCAGTGTTTAAAAACTTCAAATCAATAGAACAACAAAAAGAACGTATTGCAACTTATTTAATTTTCTATTTACTATATTTTACTTTATCACTTATATCATTGTTTTCACTCTTTTTTGCATTAACCAAAGATACCACAACAATCGCTCATGATGTATTTAGTTTGTATTATTTATTAATTCCGCTATTTTTAATTAATGTTGCGTATGAAATATATACTTATATTTATAAACGTAAATCAGAACCACTTTTATATGCTTCAATATGACCTTTGGTAATTCAAATAGTTTCACATACTATCTTGTTATTATTTACCTTAATTAATATGTTTTTATGAGATGCAAATGCTTATTTTCCTGAACCTACACAAGAAAATCCAGATACCATTAGAGCAACAGTCCCAGGTAACGAATTAATAAAAGGTTCAGAATACTTATTATTTTCAAGCAAAAACTCTTATTGAGCAGCTGTTGATGCATTATTTAATGTTAAAGCTGCTAAAAACCTAGTAATCATTATTTTATTATTTATCTTAGTTGGTTTATCTATTTTAGGAGCAAACATCAAAAAAGTGCTTCGTTATAGTGAAAATGAAATTTCTGATAATGCTTCTAAAGATAAATTTGTTTTATATTTTGCTATTATAGGTGTTTTATTGTTATTAGTTATTAAAACAATGACTATCAATTTGCGAAATCGTCTTACCTTATTAGATGGTGGTGATTCATATAATTATTTATACATTTTATTCATAGTAATTGGATTCTTAATTACTACAGGATATTTTGTTGGGATTGAATTTTTCTTTAGAAAAAATAAAAATACAGCATTATTTACCATTTATATGTCCTTAACACAAGGATTGTTATGAATGCTATTAACAGTTTCAATCTTTGTTATATCTAGCCCAAGCGATTATGTATATAATGTCTTTGCGATAACTATCTTCTCTGCAGCAATTTATATTCATTATATTGTTCGTCATAAAAATATAAATCGATTATCAATTTTTGCAATTCTTAGTTCCTTATTTTTACATAGCTCATTAATCTTTATCTATGCTTTAAATCACTTGTTAGTTGCTCAAGATAACTTTATGTTGATATCAGCACCTACCCCAATTTCCTTACTTAAAATACTTACCATTATTAATTTAATTGTTGTCGGATTGTTCTTTATCTCAATTCTTATTTACACTTATGTTTGATTACATAAAATTAATTTTGCATCTAAAAATAAAGGAGTAATTACTCATGAAAAATAAAACTATACTAGTTGAAACACCTGAACTTTTAGAGGTTTATAACTCATATAACCAACTTGTTTCAGAATCAAAATTCGTCAGTTACAAACAATTCTTTGCTTCTGTTTTGTTAAAACTTAATTCAAGTTTTAATTCAAAGGAATTTGAAAACTTTGAGGAACAAGTTAAAAAGGCATTTAAAAATAAATATGATTTACTTTTTCAAAAATTTGTAATTACTTTTAATTTAAATCCAAAATTTAGTCTTAACAAACTAGTTCCGATGTTAGCTAAATATGAATCATCTAATAATCAAGCAATAAGTTTTAAAACACAATCTTTTGATTTGGTTGTTAACCCAGATGAAAATATAGATGAATTAAATTTAGAAATTGCTAAATATCAAAAAGTTGACGGAGAGGTTTATCTAACTGAAAATCCTAACCAAAATGAAGACAAATTTGAAATTTTATTAAATGAAATTAATTTATCTTTATTAAGGTTGCTACTAGGTGGTTATGTTGTTGAAATTCTACCTAACATAGTTTTATTTATTTCAAAATATACCAATGCTTTAAAACTTTTCTTTAATAATAATATTTTAAAAGAAGAATAAAATGCATTTAAAAGATATCATTCAGAAAAAACAAAACTTTGAAAATATTAAAATCAAAGTTAATAATGATAAAAATATTTTATTAATAACAATTGTTAAACTAACACGAAAACTTGCTTTTTATGTTGATAATGCTTTATTAAATGTGCAGTTAATTCAAGCACTTAAAAATAAATATAACATCAAAAACAGTTTTATTGAAGATATTTCATTTGTTAAAAATAATAGTTTTTTAAGAAATCTAAAAAAATCATTTATTAAAGAAAAAGAACTGTATATTTATTTAACTGAAGAACAAAAATATGGAACCGATTCATATACTCGTTATGAAAAAACAATTTTAAATAAAATTAAAGGTAAAAATGTTGATTTTATTACTATCGGAAACCGTGCATTAAATTTTGCTAAAAGCAATAATTTAAATGTAATTAAAACATTTAAAAGTTCTGCAGAAAAAAACCTCACAAGAACATTAGCACAACTAACCAAGATTTTATATTTAGATAGTGAATATAAAAATGTGCATCTAGTTATTAACTCAAATAAAAACTATAAAGAACCTTTTACATTGCTTCCGATGTCAAATTTTGATGTTGGTAAATTACTTAACATCCATCCAGAAAATGAGTTTGATAAGGTTATTAAAGATTATAAAATTTATCCAAACATTGAAAGTTTTATTGATAATCAAATTACCATTTTCATTGAAAACGCCATTAACTCATTAATTATCGAATCATCGTTTTATAATGCTAAAAATGCTTTAGTTGCTGCTAATAAAAAAGTAAAACAACTCGATGAAGAACTTCTTAAAGTTACTAAACAGATCCATCGCATTAAACAAGAAAAACAAATAGAAGAAATTGTTTTATTAACTAAGAAAAAACAAACTATTTTTGAAGAAGGTCGAAATGAGTATGAGTAAACCTATTGAAATGATTTTCTTGGATAATAAGAAATTAAGAATTAAAAATTATGATTTATATATTAATCATTATCAAGAAAATACTTGAATTAAAGTTTCTGATAACTCTATCGGTGCATATCCAAGAATGTTAATTAAATTAGTTAATCCACAAAACAAAAACACTTTCTTTATGTTTTTAAAGAATGTTAATATAGTTTCAAAACCTGATAAAACCTTAGTAAATTCATTTTCTAATATCCATTTTTTCAAAGTTGCTGCAACAAAGCAAAAATACAAAAAAGAACTTGATCCACTTAAATATCAAATATCTCGTTTAAAAACCTTGCGATTTGTCGGTTTAAGCATTGATGAAACCATCTTATTAGATGACTTGAAAAATGATTTATATGAATTAGAATTAAAGCAGTTGTTGAATTTAACAGAAAGGGAAACATATGAGTAAAAAATGAAAAAAAATTCTTAATGTTCTTTCGTTAGCAACTACCACAATGACACCTATAATTTCGTTTTCTACACAAAACAAAGCAAAGTTAGATATTAAGCAAACAGATGGTGAAGAAAATCCAAGTACTCCAGATAATCCTGGGACACCTAGCGATCCAAATAATCCACCAGAGGATCCTCGCAATCCAAAGCAAAATAAACCTAGAGATATATCGCCTGATTTTGATACATTTAGAACAGAAGCAGATGATAAGTTTCATTCAGACTTAAAACCTTTTTTAGATAATCTTATTCAATATTTACAGAACGAAAGAGATAAAGAACAAAAAGTTGCTGATTCTGCTGTAAATCCATCTTCAACAACACCTGAAACAAAACCTGGTGGAAATACCCAAAATCCAGGGGATCAAGGAAGTAATGAACAACCATCAAATCCAGGCAGTCAGGGTGGTCAACAACAACCATCCAATCCTGGGGAAGAACCAGGAAAAGGTAGTGAAGAACAAAAACCAAAAGATGATTATCGTGGAAATCGAAGTAAAATAACTTACTTAGATAAGTTAATTAAATTCTTTAGTGATCATAAAGATGATATTGCTGCTAACCCTGAAAAATACGGAATGAATGCAATCTTTCCAAAGGTAATATCTCGGGATAAATATTATGATTATGCAACCGTTAAGTTCAATGGTAAGGATTATACAAATATAAAAGTCGGTAAAAGTGATCCGACAAACTATGAGAAGGCTATTGAAGGTAATGATCAAAATGAAATTAATATTGATGAAAAACGTAAAGATCAAAAAAATACCATTAATAAAACTGAACTCGATACAGCTTTAAATAAGTATATCAATAAGTTAAAAGATAAGATTTCAGAAATCTTTATGAATCCTGATGATATCACTAAAATCGGTAAGAATGTTGAAGTTGTATATGATCCTAAAACCGATTCATATACTGTTACACCACCTAAAGGATTTAAAACTTGAGATGAATACTTTATAAATAAGATCAAACCAAGATATACAGCATTTGACTTAGAAGCTAACAAAGATATTGAGATAGAACCTAAGCAACAGCCCCCACAAAACAATCAAGTCACTCCACCTGATTCAGCTGCACCGAATACAAATCCGAATTTACCTGAACAACCCAATGATGCATTAAATCCTCCGATAAATCCTCAAGAATTAATTTTGCAACTACCACCATTATTTCCGAATATCAGTTATAAACTTTATAACCCTGTTGATCAAAATCTGCCTATCGCAAGAAATGATGGAGAAGATTTGGGAGATTATTTATATAGGGTTTTCAATGACCAAAATGTTTCACAAGAAGTAAAAGATAGTTTATTCTTCTTTGATAATCCGATTAACATTCGTTATAGATATCGAGTTGTAAAACTTGAAAAACCTACCGATAATGCTAGAAATTCATTAATACCTACTATTGAAATTCAGGACTTACTAGATCCTAAGTTAAAACGTGAATATCAAGTTGCACAAGTTGATTCGGATGCAAATAAAACAGATGCTGATAAAGATGCTCCAAGTTCTACAAAATATAAATACCTTGATACCACTGATGATGAAACTCACAAGAGATTCAATTTCTTATATCAAGGTGAAATAAAAGCACTAAAAGAAAAATTCGAAGATTTATATAAAGCAGTAGGTATTGAATACGAAGATACAGTTAAAGACGGTGACAATGAAGTAACTAAAACATTCTATTTAGACTATGATAAATTAAATTTCTTAAAAGATGTTAGAACAGCAATTTTTAGTATGGTAGTTTACGGGGTGCAATTTACAGCAACCGAAAAACCATTCAACATCCAACGTGAAACATTGTTAAATGATCCAAAATTTACAGTTATAAATACTCCAGATTATGACAAAGTAAATGCACAATCAATAAAAACTTCTTCTGAAGCAGTTATGGGATTTTTATTTAGAAATCTTAAAGGTTCATCAGTTGAGTCAAAAAGATATAATGGTCCATATTTTTCTCACCTTGCACAAGCATATAAAGATGAATTAACTTTTATTCTTCTTGCTTTAAAAAATAATGAAGTAAGAAAAACAGTGGAAGAAAATATTAAACAAATTAAAGCGAATACCAAAGTATTTAACGACTTTATTAAACAGACAGAAGTTAACATTAACAAATTATTACAATATTCACAATCACAACAACCTACATTTAATATTATAACTTGATATGATAATTATGTTAATTTAGTAAAAGAAATTGGTCCTGGTATGTTAGCACTTAAACAGTTAATTATTGCTAATAAACTACCGCCTACACCACCCGAAGAAGATCAAAGTGATGCAGATAAAGAAAGTCAAAAAACAATTGATTCATATCAACAACACTATCAATTAATTGATAGTCAATTACAAAAGTTTAAACAAACTGATAATAATCTGTTAACAATTTTAGGAATATTATTTTTAGCCACAGGAAGCATTTTAGTTGCATTGAATTCTGTTGAAGCTATTATTAATAGACTTAAAAGAAATAATCAACTTAAAACTATTTACATTATCGCAATCGTAGCAATTATTCTATTCCTAGCTATCGGTTCAGTATTTTTAGGAATAGGATTGAAAGGAATTTAATATGAATAACCCAAAAATTACATCAATTTTTGATTACATAGTTGAAGTATCTGGTGAATTCCCTTATAAACAGAGACAGTTTTATCACCTTAAGGAAAATCCTAAGATAAAACTTATGTTAATCAATGCAAGCAAAACCCGTGCCTTTTTGATTGCTAATACCAAAAATGCACAATTACGGATTAATTCAGAAGTTGTTTTAGAAAACGATGAAGCAAGAATTGATACTTTTCAAAATTATTTTGGTAAGGTTATTGACATCGAAGGGAATGTGATTTTACCAACTGCAGAAAACACATATAAACCTACTCCACTCGGAGCAAAAATCTTTGAACTAGCACATGATTTAACCACCGTCAAAACCTTAAACGAACAATTATTTACCGGTATTGTAGCAATCGATTTATTAATCCCAATTGGTAAAGGACAACGTGAATTAATCATTGGAGATCGTCAAACCGGAAAAACTCATATTGCGTTAAATGCGATTATTAACCAAGCTCGCAACGGGGTAAAATGTGTTTATGTAGCAATCGGACAAAAACGCGAAGCGATTACCAGAATTTATAATACCTTAGCAGAATATGATGCTTTAGAAAATACTATAATAATTGATGCACCATCAACAAGTGCATATGAACAATATTTAGCACCATATATCGGTATGGCACATGCTGAAAATATTTCTTATGAAGATGATGTATTAATTGTTTTTGATGATTTAACCAAGCATGCTAATATTATCCGTGAAATTGCTTTATTAACAGATCGACCAGTAGGAAAAGAAGCGATGCCTGGAGATACATTCTTTTCACATTCACAACTACTCGAAAGAGCTGGTTCGTTTGTAGGTCGTAAAACTATTACAGCATTACCAATTCTGCAAACTGTTGATGGTGATATTACATCGTTAATTGCTTCAAATATTATCTCAATTACCGATGGACAAGTTGTTACAAGTGCTGATTTATTCTCACAAGGGGTATTACCAGCAATAAACATTAACTTATCAGTATCCAGAACTGGTTCAAGTGTGCAAAGTAGACTTGTTACTAAGGTTGCTGCTGAAATTGGTAAAGCATATAAAGAATATAAACGTCATTTAAAGCTTGCGATGCTAGATTATGATTTTAATAAAGAAACTTCGTTATTAATTTATAAAGGAAAAATGATTGATAAGATGTTTACCCAAAGAGGATTTTCGTTACATACCCAAGATCTTATTTTGTTCTCATCAAAGTTAATCAGTTGAACTATTTTAAAAGGTGTTAAAGATGAACAAAAAGCAATCGCTTTTATTGATAAATTAATTCAAGTTGATGAGCAAGCGCGTAATTCATATAATACTGTAATGAGTGGTGAAAACTACGATGATAATTTACATAAATCATTTTTTGCTAATGCATTGAAACAATATTCAGATACATATAATTTAAATTGAGAAATTGAAACAGATGATTTATTCAAAATCCAACCTGCGATATTAGAACAAGTTGCTAGAGAATTAGGAGATAGATAATGCCAGGAAAAATTATTAATTTATTTTCAGATGTCATAGAAGTAGAATTTGATAAAGACAATCTTCCAAAAGTAAATCAACTGCTTACTTTACATGATGGAAAAACCTATCTGCTAGTAAAAAGAGTACTAAATGATACTACTATTCGTGCTATTATAATTTATAACTCACAAGAAATATCGATCGATGATGCTGTAATTAATACTAAACAAAGTTTTATGGTTCCAGTTGGATTGCAATCATTAAATAACATTTATTCATTCCGTGGACAACCTTTATTAGATCGTGATACCCATCCAAAATACATTGAAATGGATTCAACAATTAATCCAAATCGTTATTTACATAATGAAATTGAACTTGTTGAAACAGGAATTAAAGCAATTGACTTCTTTATCCCGATTATCAAAGGATATAAATTAGGTATTTTTGGAGGTGCAGGAGTTGGTAAAACTGTGTTAATGAAAGAAATTATCTTTAATGTTAACAAAAACAGTGCTAATACATCAAATGTTTTCATCGGTTCGGGAGAACGTTCTCGTGAAGCCATCGAATTATTTAATGAACTTGAAAGTTCAAACTTAATGGATCGTTCTGCAATGTATATTTCAAAAATGAACGAATCACCAGGTGCTCGTATGTCAATTGTTCCAATCGGGGTAACTGCTACAGAATACTTAAGAGATGTTGAACATCAGGATGTGTTGTTATTTATCGATAATATTTACCGTTTTTTACAAGCCGAAAATGAAACTAGTGCAACCTTAGGTAAAAAACCATCAGTTGGTGGATACCAATCAACCTTAGAATCAGATGTTGCTAATATCCAAGATCGTTTATATAAAAACGAAAATGGTTCAATCACATCATTTCAAACAATGTTCCTACCTATGGATGATTTATCTGATCCATCAGCAGTTGCTGTATTTAACCACCTTGATGGAAGTTTAGTGCTTTCACGTGTGCAATCAGCCAAAAATATTTTCCCTGCTTTTGACCCACTCGCTTCACAATCTAACTCAGTTGATGAAAAATTACTTGGTAAAAAACATTTTGATGCAATTATAGAAACCAAAAGAATTTTGAAAGCATATAAAGACTTAGAAGATGTTATTTTAATTCTTGGTTTTGATGAACTAGATGAAGAATCTAAGACAATTGTTAAAAAAGCCTTACAACTTGAAAACTTCTTTACCCAAAATTTCTTTATGACTGAACACTTTACTAAAGCACCTGGTCAATATGTTTCCTTAGAAGATACTGTCGATAGTGTAATTCGGATTTTAGAAGGTAAATACATCAAACAAAGTCCAGAAATATTCCAATATGTAGGTTCAAATCTACAAATTCCAACAGATGAAGAATTAGGATTGTAATAATTTAAAAACATCTCACTGGAGATGTTTTTACATCACATCATAAATTTTTGAAATTTAAAATGTGATGTGAGTAAATATAATAAAATTAAATTATGGATTCTCAAAAAATATCGCCTTTTGTTAAATGAGCAGGTGGAAAAAGACAAATATTAAATAAAATAAAGCAAAAACTACCAAAAAATATAAATCGTTATTTTGAACCCTTTGTAGGTGGTGGAGCTGTATTATTTACAATTGAAGCAAAAGAATATTTTATCAATGATATTAATACTGCATTAATTAATGTTTATAAAAACATCAAAGATAATTACAAGTTATTTATTAATGAATTAAGCAAATATGATCAAAAATATACCAGTAAAGAAGATTATTATTACATAAGAGCAAAATATAACCAGAAATTGCTTAAAAATGAATATGATATGCAACTTGCAGCTATGTTTGTATATATAAACAAACGCTGCTTTAACGGCTTATATAGGGTTAATTCTAAAGGAGAATTTAATGTTCCGTTCAATGGAAATCAAAACCACCCATCTTTTAGCGAAGAAAACATTAAAAATGTTTCATTATTTTTAAATCGAAAGATAAAAATAATGAATCATGATTTTGCAGAAGTATTAAATGAAGCAAAAAAGGGAGATTTTATTTTTATTGATAGTCCTTATGATGTAGTAGGCGATGCAATATTTGTAGCATATAATAAAACAGGATTCACCAAAGATGATCATATTCGACTTTCAGAAGAAGTTAAAAAATTAGATAAAAAAGGATGTCTGTTTATGATTACAAATCATAATACACCCTTAATAAATCAGTTATATAAAGGATTTAACAAAGAGGTAATAGTTGTTAAAAGAATGATAAACAGGGATAAAAACAAAAGAACAGGGGAAGAAATTATTATTACTAATTATTAATATGACTAATATTGAAGAGTTTAAAAGCAGTTTGTTAGTGACTAACAGAAATTTTTTATTTTTTACAAATTGAGATAACGTTTTGAGAATAGATAAGTATAAGGATTTGTTAGAAAAAATGGAAGTTTTAGTTCAAAACCCTAATTTTGATGAAGTTTTTAAGCAACTTTTAAATAATAATTCAAACATTCTTTCAGTTTTTCCTCTTTTATTAGCATTAAGTAAAAATGAAAGAGAACAACTTTCTAAAAACAAGACTTTTAAAATTATAGATGATTTAGATTTTATAAAAGAATATAGTTTTAATGAAAAGATAACATTAACAGACAGTAAAATAGACGAATTCCTTGAATTGTTTAACAAAACAGGATTAAAAAATCTTTTTGTAAATATACTTAGATTTTCTGTTTTTGACTATGTTACAGGTATTTTAGTCGGTTTAGATTCTAATGGTAGAAAAAATAGAAGTGGAAATTGATTTGAAGCAAGATGTTATCAACAACTAAAAAAGATATGTTTAAAATATAATATTCATTTGTTTTCACAGCAGAATTTTAAAAAGATAAATAGCATAAAATCTTTACATAAAATAGGTGATTTTATGCTCATTAAAAATGAAAAAATTTTAAATATTGAAGTTAATTTCTTCTTAAATTCTGGTTCCAAACCAATTGAGATTATAGATAGTTATATAAACAGAAAAAATGAATTAGTTAGCAAAGGAGTAAATTTTATCTTGATAACAGATGGGCCATTTTGAAAGAATCAAGATAATTTGCTTAATAAGATGAACGGAAAAATAGAATTCTTTAATTTTAGTCAAACCCTTTCACAGAATTTTAAAAACACTTTATTAAAGATGTTAGAATAATAAACTACCTAGGTAGTTAGGTAGTTTATTATTCTAAATTATTATGGACAACAACTTTTCCAAAGATATTTACAGCTTCATTATTGAATCTATGATTATTGCTGTAAATATGTTTAATTCTTTGTAAACCTCGTTGTTTTAAGTCGTTTAGTACTACTGTTCAGTAGTTTTCGTTTTTATCATCATTTAATCAAATACATATAATCTGATGATTATTAGAGTTCTCAGTAATTAAATAGTAATATTCATTAAATTTATCATCAAAGTCATTTTTGATATTTATTTTATTTAAATAAAGCGAATCACAAACTTTTTCTATTGGTGTTTGCATAAAATCGCAGGCATTGTTTATAACAGCATGAGCAAAATTATTTTGAATTTCCTTGTCATAACTAGACATAATATTAGATAAATATTCTATTTTATCAGAACTCTTTACATTGTGTGCATATGAATAGAAAATATTAGGTAAAAAAGCAGGACTTTCGCGATTATATTTTTGGATAAAAACTGAAACAAACCTAGTTGTTCTTAGTCTAGGATGATAAATTTTTATTTTACCTATTTGTGTATTCAAGGTACGCTCGTAAAAACCATTTTTGGAATTAATATTTTTTGATACCTGGATTTTCCGATTATTTTTAATATAACTATATAACTCGCTTCTTAAAATATAATCTATAAAGAATTGCATTTGTTGCTTTAGAATATCAAGTTGTTGTTCTTGTGTTAAGATTGGTTTTTTCATAGTTTCTCCTTATAAATACACTTTATTTATTATAAATTTAAAGGTATAAAATTAATTTATTATAAAAATAACAAAATTATATATTCTACTTTTAAGTCTATGATATAGATATAAAAGTAAATATACGATTTATATACCTTTATTTATAACTTGTTAATTATATAACAAAATAAATTTGCTAATAAGTTAAAACACCAAATTTTTGAATAATTAATTACATCTTTTTGCTTTTTTGTTATTATTTAATACACAAAAAAGAAAGGAGAAAAATGAAAATCACAAAATTATTCGAACAAAAAGATACTATCTTTTTTGTTCAAAGTTTTGCTAATAAGGATGCAGCATTAGAATTTTTATCAAATGAACTTTATCAAAAAGGATATGTATCGGATAAAGATAAAGCATTAGCATTATTTAAAGAACGCGAAAATCAAGCATCCACAGGTATAGGTGACCATATCGCAATGCCACATATAGGAGATGATATTGTTTTAAAAAATACCCTTGTTTTTATAAGAACCTCAGATTTGAATTGAGATTCTATTGATAATCAAAATATCAAATATATTTTTGGAATAGTTTTATCTAAAAATGATCGTTCAAGCGAACATATGCAAATTATGGCTAATTTATCAAGTTTGTTAATTAAAGCAGATTTTATAAATAAACTAGAACAAATAAAGACTGCAGATGAATTTTTAAACCTAATTGATAGTTTTGAAAATATACAAACTGATTCAAAATCAAGCGATGATATTTACGATATTGTTGCTGTTACAGCTTGTCCAACTGGAATTGCACATACATTTATGGCTAAAGAAAAATTATATAAGCAAGCTAAGCAAATGAATGTAAAAATTAAAGTTGAAACACAA
Source organism: Mycoplasma sp. 394 (assembly GCF_054353895.1). Classification (NCBI taxonomy): domain Bacteria; kingdom Bacillati; phylum Mycoplasmatota; class Mollicutes; order Mycoplasmatales; family Mycoplasmataceae; genus Mycoplasma; species Mycoplasma sp. 394. The sequence continues at coordinate 54,903 of NZ_JBTHHL010000005.1, forward strand.
GGAGCTGATGGGATTGATAATAAACTAACTGATGATGATATCAAAAATGCTAAAGGTGTGATTTTAGCAGTAGATCGCGAAATTGAAAAATCAAGATTTGCTAATAGTGATAATGTTATCGAAATATCAACTCAAAAAGCAATTCATAAACCAGAGCAACAAATTCAGAAGATACTAGATAAACAAGGAAATAAATTACAAGGAATAAATGCACCAAGCAACCAAACTGAAGCAGCAATGACTTTTGATGGATTTGCTAAAAAAATGTATCGTTCATTGATGTCTGGGATTTCTCATATGCTACCATTTATTATTTTTGGTGGTATTATGCTTGCGATTGCATTCATTATTGACTTAATTATTGGCTCATCAAATGGAACTAATGTTGATTCAAAAGAATTTTTATCAAGTTTCGGATTTAATGCACCAGTATCAAATATTATTTTCCAAATTGGTAAAATTGGGCTTGGTTTGGCAGTTCCTATTTTAACTGCATATATAACTTTTTCAATTGTAGGTCGTCAAGGATTGCTACCTGGATTTGTAGTTGGAGCAATAGCAAGTGGGCAACTTGCTAAAACATACGGATTCTTAGGTGAAAGTATTAAAGCAGCAGGCGCAGATGCAGATAAAGTGCTTGAAACAGGGTCCGGATTCATTGGTGGAATATTAGGTGCATTCTTTGCTGCTGCAATGGTAATTGTTTTTGCTAAATATGTCTTTGGTAAATTACCAGAAAGCATGAAAGGGATTAAGAACATCTTATTTATGCCTTTAATTTCAACATTTGCTATTTCAATTATCTTTTGAGGTGTAAATATAGTTTTAATTTACATTAACTTGGGATTATATTTATTCTTAAAATTATTTGAAAGCAAACCATATTTAGCTTGATTATTAGGAATTATCATTGGAGCAATGATGGCTGTTGATTTAGGTGGGCCAATAAATAAAGCTGCATATATTTTCGGGGTATTATCAATTTCTGGAGGAACAAGTTCTATACCAATGGCTGCCGCTATGGCTGCCGGAATGGTGCCTCCACTTGGAATATCAGTGTCAATGTTTCTTACCAAGAAATTATGATCAAAAGAAGATCGTGATGCAGGTAAATGATCAAGCATTCTCTTTGGATTGTCGTTTATTTCAGAAGGAGCAATTCCGTATACAGCAAAAAATCCAAAGGTTATGATTCCTGCAAATATTGTCGGTGGAGTTGTTGCTGGTTTAATTACAGCAGCTCTCGGAGTTAATATAATTGCTCCACACGGTGGAATCTTCGTTATCTTCTTAGCACGTTCATCATTGTTTGGTAATAATATTGGTTTATCAATAGGATTAGGTATAGTATTTTTCTTATTAGCATTAATCGCTGGTTCATTCGCATCAGCTGGTACTATTTGACTTGCAAGTTATATTAATAAAAAATTCCCTAAAAAACCACAGGTAAATTAATGATTTATACACTTACATTATCACCTTCAATAGATTTATTCATTACATCTGAAAATTTTGATTTAAAGAAAGTGAACCGTTATGGTGAATTCGAACTTTTACCTGGTGGTAAGGGTTTAAATGCATCAGTAGTATTAAAAAGACACGGTTTTGATAATAAAGCAATAACATTTTTTGACTCACAAACTTTTGATATGTTCCAAAAAGATACTTTTTCAAAAGAAAAACTTGATGTTTTAAATATAGCAACAGAACAAAAAACTCGCATTAATATTAAATACTATGGAAAAACAACTGATTTTGAACTCAACGGACCAAAAACATTGATTAATGCAGACAAAGAAAACAAGTTATTTAAAGAACTTGATAAAATTACTAAGGATGATGTTTTAATGCTTATGGGTAAAGCAGATGAAGAACTGTTATTGAGGATACTCGAATTTGTTTCTTCAAAGAATATAAAGGTTGTTTTGGATATAGAGAGTTCAAATTTTATTAATTTTTTGCAATTTAAACCATTTTTAATTAAACCCAATATAGATGAATTAAAGATGATATTTGCTAGTTTATCAGATTCAGTTCATGATATAAAACATTCTATGCAACAATTACAAAATTTAGGTGCTGAAAATGTAATAGTATCAAATGGTGAAAAAGGTGCATATTTATTAGATTCAAAGCAAGATTTTTATACTCTAAAAATTAAACAAAAGGTTGACTTAGTTTCTGCAACTGGTGCAGGTGATACAATGATTTCAATATTTGCTGCAAGTTATTTAAAGAATCAAAATAGTGAAAACGCTTTTTTATTAGCAGGTGCAGCATCAATGGCGACTGTTACTAGTAAGTGATTAGCGAATAAGAAGAAAACAAAAAAATTTCTTTCAAATGTATTTATCCAAAAATAATGTATAATATTTAAACAAGGATAAATTATGGAAAAACAAGAAATTCAAAAAGTAAATAAAAAAAATAAATTAGCAAATGTAAGACTAATTTGACCTTTGATTATAGGATTAACTGTAGGTGTTGCTATTGTGTTGATTCTATGAGCAATTTTTTCAAATGTATAATAACATCAAAACACACATTTTATGTGTGTTTTACTATATCAAAAATTTAAAGAAAATGATTTTATTGTTATAATATATAAACACAAAGGATTGGACAAAAAATAAAAAACAAATTTTGATTATTTTTTGATTGTGCTATAATTAGTTAGCAATTTATTAAATGCAAATGCCGATTTAGCTCAGCGGTAGAGCAGCTGGCTGTTAACCAGTTGGTCGTTGGTTCAATCCCAATAATCGGCGCCATTTATGGTCTGTTGGTGAAGCGGTTAACACACATGGTTTTCATCCATGCATGCACGGGTTCGATTCCCGTACAGACTGCCATTTTGGAAGATTAGCTCAGTTGGGAGAGCGTCGCCCTTACAAGGCGAATGTCATGGGTTCGAGTCCCTTATCTTCCACCATATGCCGTCTTAGCTCAGTTGGTAGAGCAACTGACTTGTAATCAGTAGGTCGTAGGTTCGAGTCCTATAGACGGCACCAAAGCGAGTTTTTTTACACAAAAACTACCCTTGCACGGGTGGTGAAATTGGCAGACACGCTAGATTTAGGCTCTAGTGCTCTACGGCATGAGGGTTCGAGTCCCTCCTCGTGCACCATTCTTAATTTTAATTTAATTTTTAATTTATAATATTTTTTATTTTTTTAAGCTTTTAATCGTTTATAGTTAAACCTTTCATATACTATAGACAACTTCTTATATTTTTTTCTATACAATTATCAAACTTTTTATCACTTATAATTTAAAAAAAGTAATTTTGTAATAAATATTTTGTAAAAAATTAATTCCATATATATGTACATATAATGCTTTAGTCTTATCAACTAAAGCATCTTTTTTATACATTTTTATCTTTAAATTTACTTGCACTTTGCAAAAAGTGAGTAAATAATTTATGTGGTTGTAATGGTCGTGCAGTGAATTCTGGGTGATATTGCACCCCGATATAAAAATCTTGGGTTGGATCTTCACAGGTCTCCACAAGTTTTAAAGTAGGGTGAAAACCACTAAATATAAAGTCATCACTTTGGATGTTATTTATATATGCTGAATTAACTTCATATCTATGACGGTGACGCTCTCAAATAGAATCCGATTTATAATATTTACTAATGAGTGAATTAGGCTTAAATACAGTTTCATAAGCACCAAGACGCAAGGTTCCACCCAAATTATCTTTAGCACTTTTCCCTTTAATAAAATCGAGCACATAAATTTCGTTTTCACCTTGTGCAAATTCTCGAGAAGTAGCATCGGTTAAACCTTGTTTGCGTGCCTGTGCGACTGTCATAGCCTGCATTCCTAAGCATATCCCGAAAGTAGGGATTTTTTCTTCTTTTGTGTATTTTGCTGCTAAAACTTTTCCTTCAAACCCACGGATACCAAAACCGGGAAGGATAACAACTCCATCTGCATTTGATAATACTTGCTTAATATTTTCTTCGTTCAGGGTGCTTGAATCAACATATTCTAAGTTTATATCTATTTTTAAATCAATTGCAGAAATTTTTAGTGCTTCATTAATTGATTTATATGCATCTGAAAAACTTGTATATTTACCTAGCATTTTTATTACAAGTGATTTTTGTTTGTTAGCTGCAACCTTACGAGCAAATGCTTTTCAATCATCTAATTTTGCCTGATTATCTTGCATATTAAAATATTTTAAGATATTCGAAGCAACATTTTTTTTATTTAAATATAAAGGAATATCATAAATATTTGATAAATCAGGGACAGAAACCACATATTCATCGGTTAATAAAGAAGTATATGCAACTTTTTTGATTATTTCGTTTGGAAGCGAATCATCAGAACGTAGTAAAATCATATTAGGTTTAACACCTAAACCTTTTAAAGTTGATACTGAAAACTGTGTAGGTTTTGTTTTAAAATCACCTGATGTTTTTAAAAAAGGAACATATGTAACATGGATAAAGAAAGTGTCGTTAGAATTTGAATAACCCATTTGTGATAAAGCATGAATAAAAGGATTTGATTCGATGTCACCAACAGTACCACCAACTTCGATGATAACAAAATCACTGTTATATTTTTTTTCTATATTTTTTATAACAGAAATTATTTCATTAGTTACATGCGGGACATATTGAACAGTTTTACCTTTAAAAACACCTTTGCGCTCTTTTTCAAGAATGTTTTGAAATATACGTCCACTGGTAAAATTCGAATCCTTTGAAAAGTTTTCATTAATAAATCTTTCATAGTGTCCTAGGTCTAAATCAGTTTCTCCACCATCCTCAGTAACATAAACTTCACCGTGTTCAAATGGTGACATCACCCCTGGATCAACATTTAAATACGGGTCTAATTTTAAAACAAAAATACTATAACCTTTTGCTTTGAGCAGGTTTCCAATTGATGCTGCCGCAACACCTTTGCCTAACCCTGAAATAACACCACCTGTGATAAATATAAATTTTGACATAAAATACCTCTGTTTTTATATTATAAATTAATCTATTAATTTAGTGTAAATTATTTATTAAAAACAAAACCAGCAAAGCTGGCTAAATAATGGACACTTCTATTAATGTTTTTTCATCATCTTTTTGTGCTTCAATTACTTTAAAAACAACTTTGTTTTCTAAAACAAAACGTGATTTTTTATATAGACGATCTCGATGTATTTTTTGAGAAAATCATTTATATAAAGTAAGTTCTTTCTCGTTTTCATTTAATAAATCAGCAGAAAGCTCAAGTTGTTTGAAAAGATCGTGCATTACGACATTACCCTTTACTCTTGATTTTTCAAGTGAAATTTCATAAATTTCTTCATCATCATCATATTCATCGTAAATTTCACCAATAATTTCTTCAATAATATCTTCAATAGTTATAATTCCTACAATATCAGGTGAATTATTATTTTCTACAACAAATGCCATATGTGCGCGGGCAGCACGCATTTTCTCTAGGGCGGATGATAATATTGAATTAGCAGAGACAAAAGGAACAGATTTTACATATTTTTCAATCCGACCTTTTTCGATATCAAAAATATCTTTCAATAATACTATTCCTATTAATTCATCTTTTTTGACAACTGGTATCCTTGAATAATTTGTTTCTTTAAATACTTGTTTTGCTTCAGAAACAGTTGACCGATAATTTAGTATTGTTACATCCTTAAGTTTTATATAATGAGATAAAACCTTGGTAGAATCCAAATCTAATGCTTTTTTAGCAAGTAAACTTTCTCCAGTTTGTAGCACACCTTCGCTTTGGGCAAGGTTAATCATATTTTTTAAATCTTCTTCAGAGTTTGTTACATAAACTTGTTTTGAAATTTTCGAAATCGGCCAAGTTAAAATTCAAAAAACTCAGTAACATACATCGATGTATCAACTAAAAAGTTGTAAGTATTTTTTTGGATATTTTTTTGCTAATAATTTCGGTGTAATTTCACCAAAAATAACTAGCAAAGGTGTTACAATAGCAGTTGAAATAATAATTGATAAAGTATTATTATTAGGAATTAGTTGTGATAAAAATCACGATGTCAGAATTGATGAAATAACATTAACTAGGTTGTTTCCGATTAAAATAGTTGTCAGAATCCGATTATAACGTTTAGTATGCTTGCTAATAAGTTTGCTTGCTCGCTCTTTATTTTCTTCCATTTCATAGATTTTTGCTTTTGAAAAAGTAGAATAAGCTGTTTCGCAACCACTATAAATTGCTGATAGAATAAATAGAAGCAGTAAAAATGGTAAAACTATAAAATGCATCATACTCCTATATAAGGATTCTGACTAGTGGAATATGGGTCCATTATTCGTCCTTTCTAAATTCGTGTTCCTTAAAAGCAACAATTCTTCCTTCGTATAATAATTCTGCATAACCAGGTGAACCGTTACGGTTTTTTGCGATTGTTACTTCAGTTAATTTGTATGCATCGGTGATATCGTTACTATTTTGATTTTTCTTTTTATCTAAGATAGTACGAGATAAAAAGATAACAATATCTGCATCTTGTTCAATGCTACCCGATTCGCGTAAATCTATTAATTGTGGACGTTTATCTTCTCTGTTTTCTACATTACGAGTAAGTTGTGATAGTGCCATAATCGGGATTTTAAGATCTAATGCCATTGTTTTTAATGATCGAGAAATAGCAGAAACTTCAGTATTACGATTACCACCATGACCATCACTGCTGACAAGTTGCAGATAATCAACAATTACAAAACTTAAACCACCATTTAAATCTTTATTCAGTTGCTTTATTTTTCAAATGATATCCTGAATTTTGCTTGTAGCAACATCATCAAAATATAAATTAGACTGTTCCTTGGTAATAGCAGCGATATTTCGTAATTTCATAAAGTCATCGTGCTTTAAAAATTTAGGGTTTTGTAATTTATTCAATTCGATATTTGAAATAGATGCATAAAAACGTGAAACTAATTCATGCACGGGCATTTCCAGTGAAATAAAAGCACATGATTTGTTTGGGTCTTTTGTAATATTTTTGGCAATGTTTAATGCTAATGCAGTCTTTCCTACCCCCGGACGAGCTCCTAATACTATAAATTGACCTGGTTTGAATCCTTTGGTATATTGATCAATTGCATCAAAACCACTAAAAACTGATGCTGCATCAACATCACCACTTTGAATCATTTGTTCAAGTTTTTCAATAAAACTATCTGTTGCATCATTTAATGAAATAAACGAACTGTTTTTTAATCCCCGCTCATTATGTGTAAGAATAAATGTTTCAAAGTCATTTAATGAGTTTTCCCAAGAAATTTCGTTATTAGTTTTAAATGCTTGTAAACTTTCCCCATAAAAAACTTCTAATGCACGTAAACGGGTTAATTCAATTAGTTTTTCAACATTATAATTAAAATTAGATTGATTATTAAATTGTGTAGAAAGGGAACTTAATAAGGCTTCATTTACTAATGAATAACGATTTCTTAGTGAAACATCAGATTCTAATGTTTCAGTCAATTCAATGTAACCGTAAAAAGTAGGATGAGGAGAAGATTTGCTACGTTTGTATTTGATTAAGTCAAAAAGTTGCTTATGCTCAGGAATAAAAAAGTCGTCAATATCTAAATAATCACAACCCAAATGTTGCTTTTCATCATCTGTTAAAATAAGTGCAAGCGTTTCACGTTCAACGCTCTTATCAGCAAATAATGTATTATTGTAGGCTTTAATTTTCAGATCTTCAAAATTTTTATAAAAAGGTTTTTTAAATTTATTTCTTAACATTGATTATAATTTGAATTTTTATTCTAGCAACAATGTCTTTGTATAAGATAGCATCGATTTCGTGACTTCCTTCGGAAACCAAATGAATTTTTTGTAATGAATGCTTCGGAAGTTTAAATCCTAGTTCCTTGAGTTCTTTATCAACATCTTTTGTAGAAACTGAACCATGTACATTTAAGCTTGAATTGGCATCAATATTTGCTGTTAGTTGAAATTTTAAAGTAATATCTTCAAGTTTTTCTTTTTGTCTTAATGCATTGGTGCGATTTTCGTGTTCGTTAGCAACTAAATCATTAAGTCTCTTTTCTAATTGTGCTTGTGTTTGAATATTAAATGCAACACCTAATCCTTTACGGATTAAAAAATTTGTTCCATATCCGGGTGCCACATCGATGATAGTGTTAGCTTTACCATCTTTACAATCTTTTAATAAAATTATTTTCATATTATGTCCTTTCAGCAACGGTAATTGCATGTCTTATATTATTTGCGAATGTTTCTAAATCTTCTTCAGATTCAGCCGCCGCGGTTGTAAAGTGTCCACCACCACCAACCATTTCAGCGATTACTTGCACATTTGTATCAATTCCACGCGCACTTAATTTATATCTTTTAGAATTAGGTAATTTACCTACTACAAATGAAGCACGACGACCACGCACTTTTAGTACTTCATTTGCGGCTATCGAAATAACATCGTTGGATGCTTCTTGATTTGAATAAGCAAGATAATATCCATCTTTAATTTCAAGAATGTTTTCTAATAATGCTTTTACTTTTTTTGCTGTTTCATCATCATATTTTAAAAGTTCACCACTAATATTTGGTTCAGCACCTTTCGATTCTAATCATGCAGCCGCTTCAAAAGCGCGTTTTGATGCTGACTTAGAAAACTGTGATGTGTCCAAATAAATACCATTTAAAAGCCACTGTGCCACTTCTTTGTTAACATCAACTTTATAAGATAAAAACATTAATATTTCGGTGACTATTTCGGATGCACTAGATGCAGTTGTATCTACATATAGATTGCTTTTTGGACAAAAATCAATAGTTTTCCCTAGTCTATGGTGATCTAAAACAAAAACATTATCACGATTTGTATTAACTAATGCATCAATGTTATCTGTTCTTTCAGGGTCAGAGTTATCTACTAGGAAAACCAATGAATCCTCAGATGTTAAATTATTTGCTTGTGTATATTTGATAAATAAATTATTTTTTTTGGTTGCTTGTAAGAAATTTTTTGTTGTATTATCCATAGTCGTAATAGAAATATATGCATCCTTTTGAAAAGCTTTTGCAATTGTATATATTCCATAAGCAGAACCGATTGCATCTAAATCTGCTCATTTATGTCCATAAATAACAACATTTTTAATTTTATCATCGCTAAGCTTATTTGCGATAATTTGTGCTAAACCACTAATTCTGGTTCGATTTTTATTTGCAAATATTTCGGTGTATGATCCAAAATACTGTGGTTTACTAATATCAGAGAAGATTGCAACTTGATCCCCTCCCCGTGATTGAGCTTGTACTAGTGCTTTTTTTGCTTGTGAAAGTTTTGTTTCTAATGAACTTCAACCTACTGCTAAGCCTAAAGAAACAGAAAGTTTTGTAACTTCTTTATCAATAAGTCGATCATTGATTTTAGTAAAAATTTCAAAATTTGTTTCTTTAAGTTTTGTTAAAGATAATTCATTAGTCAGAATAATAAATTTACCATTTGTATATTGACGATAAATTAAATTATATTTTTCGACCGATTCGTTTAATGCATCAATAATAACTTTATTAATTTTAAAAAGTTGTTCTTCAGAGAAAACTGATTGGTAGTGGCTGTAGTTATCTATTTCCAATTCACCGATAACTGGTTTTTGTTCGTGTAGTTCTTTTTTGTATAATGTTTTAATAGTGGTATCTCGTATTACAACTGTGTTATCTAATGGTCAAAATTGTGCTTCATAATAATTATTATTGTTTTGTAAAATTATATTTTCTGGATTATTATATTTAATTTTACCTTTAACACTTGCATCAATTTTTTCGATTGCATCTGTAATTTTTAGTCCAATGAAATCATTATGAAAGTTATTTTTAATAAATTCACTAATCCAAATTACTTCAGCAGAGGTATCATAAATAATTAAACCAATTGAGTTATTAGTCATTATTTTTTCAACAAAACGATTAAAGGAATGCTTTACTAGTTCACGTGATTTTGCAAAGTTAATAATTGCAAAATATAAAATCAAAGTAATTAAGATTAAAGAAAAGAAAAGAGCAATAACTATTAAAATAAGATGTCATTTTTGTGGTTGCAATTTAATAAAGACTATTAAGAGGACAATTATTAAGACAAATAATAATATTCCTGATGTAATAAAAAATCATAATTTTTGCTTCGATTTCATTGATACCTTACCTTATATTTGTTTAATTATACAATAATTTATTTTATCTAAATTATATTCATATAAATTGAATCAACTTGTGAATAACTTTGAAGTTATCCACATTAAATCCAGTTTTTGCTAAATAATAGTCTTAAAAATAAAACAGACTAATAAATGTGCAAATATTTTTACATTATATGCAAAATAAATATTATAAATATGTAAAAATATTTTAATTTATAATTTTCAATTTATAATTTAATAGAGTTTAAGACTCAGAAAGGGTGTATTATGCAAACGATATTAAAGATGTTACATTTAGATAACATCGAAAGTATGTCACCTAAGAAAAAGTTATTCTATGGATTATTATTATGAATTTCAATTTCTTTTGGTTATACACTGTTTGTTGTAAATTTTGGTTTTAGTGGATTGCTCAATGGCGGCGGAAAAGGCACACCTGGAGTTCTAGGACATTTTAATATAGAAAATAATGCTGCATTTCAGCTAACTAATCAAGCAACTAACTGAGGTATTACGATAGGTCGCGGGATTGGTTCAATATTAGTTGCTGTTATTTTAACTAGATTAGCACATCGTTGGACAGTTATTATAGCATTTATTTTGACTTTAATAGGTATTCCAGCGCAATGAATTTTTCCGGCTTCTCAAGGTGGATATGTAGGTTTTGTTATCTTTAGAACTTTGATGGCTATCGGTGGAACAATGTTGATAATTCTTACTCAGCCAGTTGTTGCTAGATTCTTTAATGCAAAAACTAAATCAATAGTTTCACAATTTGGAATTTGATTCTTCCCTCTTGGTTCAATTATTACAGTTGTAACATTTTTGGCAGCAAATCCTAATGATGTAAAAAGTGCATGACAAATCATTTTTACTGTAATTAGTGCATTAAACATTATACCATTGCTTATTTTCATTTTTGTTGGTTCTAGATTCGGTATCAAAACAGAACAAGAGCGAGCAAAAGAACCTAATCCATTCGTATTTTTATGAATGTATTTGAAGAAAAAACAAACATACATTTGAATTTTAGTTTATGGTGGATGATTATGTGCTGTTGTGCTCCCACAGGTATTATCTAAAAGATTATTTATTGATTTAACAACACTTAGAAACCTTGATAAAGCAACAAAAGAAATTGCTTCTGCTCAGTTAGAAAAACTCATAAATATTTGATTAGTTATTTATTGAGCAGCAGTGTTTTTAGGTCCTATTACAATCGGACTTTGATCAAGATTTAAATTAAAACGTAAACTTTATCAAGTATTTGCTTTAACATTTGGAATATTATTTTACATATTCTCTATGGTTGTATTTACTAAATGAATTGTTCCTTCAAATGGTAGTGTTGGTTCACAAGTAATATTCTACATTTTTGCATTTATCACTGGATTATGTCTTTGAGGAATTCAAGGCGTTATGCTTAATCTACCACACGAATATCCAGAACGTGATCCACAAACCATTGGTTGAATGTTTAGTTTAATTTGAGGATTTGGATACTTAATGTTTACAGTTGGATTAATTATTATTTCAGCTGTTACATTAATTGGAAAGAGTGTAAATCCAGTTGCTGCAGGACAAGTTGATCCAAATACACTTAAATATTCAATAATTCAGTTTATCTTAATTATTGTCTTTGGATTGATTTCTGTACTTGGTACCTTGTTGCTTCGCGAACCAGATCCAAATGCAGAATCGATGCCAAGTTGAATGAAAAAGATCTTTAGTTTTTTAGGTAAAAAAAACCTAGATAAAAATTAAACAAATACATTACTTTAAAACAACAACTCCAAGGAATTGTTGTTTTTTAACAAAATACAAGAATAAATTATATAATTAAATTATTAAGGAGTTATATGAGTGCAACTGAAAAAGCAATTATAGATAAAATAATAAATGAATCATTAGATAAAATAATGGCAGAAAGATTTGGTCGCTATGCAAAATATGTTATCCAACAACGAGCATTACCAGATATTAAAGACGGGTTAAAACCCGTTCAAAGGCGGATTTTATATTCAATGTATGGATTAGGTCTTGATTATGATAAGTCTTATAAAAAATCAGCTAGAGTAGTAGGTGATGTTATCGGTAAATACCACCCACACGGTGATTCATCGGTTTATGAAGCGATGGTTAATATGTCACAGTCTTGAAAATCAAATATTCCGTTACTTGATATGCATGGGAATATCGGGTCAGTAGATAATGATCCTGCTGCTGCAATGCGTTATACCGAAGTAAGATTATCAAAAGTATGTCAATATATTTTAAATGATTTAAAAAAGAATACTGTTGCATTTATTCCTAACTTTGATGATAGTGAGCAAGAACCTGCTGTGCTACCATCAATTTTCCCTACATTATTAGTGAATGGAGCAAAAGGAATTGCTGTTGGTATGGCTACTGATTTACCACCACATAATCTTGGTGAAGTCATTGATGCTACTATTGCAAAAATCAAAAAGCCTTATATAACCTTAAAAGAAGTTCAAAAATACATTTTTGGACCAGATTTTCCGACAGGTGGGATTATCAAAGGAATCAAAGGGATTAATGATGCTTTTGAATTTGGTAATAATCCAAAAGAAAAAATACATTTATATAGTAAATGTAATTTATATACAAAAGATAATTATAAGTATATAGAAATTACACAGATTCCCTATGGAGTTGCTAAATCAGCATTGGTATATGAAATTGATTTATTAATTAACAAAGGTGAAATCGATGGGGTAATTGAAATTAAGGATCAATCTGATCGAAATGGAATAAATATTCTTATTACGATGCACCCAAGTGTAAATGAACAAAGTGTGTTATCATATTTATACCAAAAAACACAACTTAAGGTTTCTTATTCATATAATAATACTGTAATTCAAAACAATCAACCTAAACTTTTATCTCTATTAGATATGCTTGAAAGTTATTCATTGCAAGTTAAGAATATAAAAACCAAGACATTGCAATATGATTTAACAAAGAACAAATTACGTTTAGAAATTGTTAAAGGTTTTATTAAAGTTTCTGAAATTACAGATAAAGTTATTAAAGTTATCCGTCAATCAGAAGGTTCAAAAGCAGGTGTGATAAAAGATTTGATGCATTATTTTGCATTTAGTGAAATTCAAGCAACAACAATTGCTGAGTTAAGATTATACCGTTTAAGTAAGACAGATAAACAGGCATATTTAAAAGAAAAAGAAGATTTAGAAAAAGAAATTGCTCATATTGAACAACTGCTTAGTGATCCACAAAAATTTAATAATTTTATTATAAAAATACTTAATGAAATTAAAAAAGAGTTTGCTAGTCCGAGAAAAACCTTGATAGAAACTGAAAGTTTTGATTTTTCACATAAAGAAACCGACTTAATTAAAGAAGAAGATGTTTATATTTGTGTTTCGCAAAATGGCTATATTAAAAGATTTAGTCAAAAAACACAAGAAAATAATAATTTAAGCAATTATTATCTTAAGGAAGATGACAACATTATTCATATATCTAAAATGAATACAATGCATAATTTACTAGTGTTTACTAATTTAGGTAATTACATAATTCTACCTATTCATAAAATAACTGAAAATAAATGAAAAGATTATGGAACATCTTTAAAAGAACTTTTCAACCTTAAAATAGATGAAAAGATTATCTCTGTGATTGAAGTAGCAGATTGAAATTCTGATTTATTTATTGTCACTGGAAGCAAAAACGGATTTTTCAAAAGAACCAAATTAAGTGATTTTGCTGTCCAAAGAGTTAATAAAACTTATGTAGCAATGTCTTTAATTGATAATGATATTATGCTTGGTGCTTATTTATCAAATAACCAAAACCATCTTTTAATAGTTTCCGATGAATCACTAATAACTTGCTATCCTGAAATAGAAATTAATACTTATGGAACCAAAGCAAAAGGGATAAAAGGTGTTTACTTGTCACTCAGTGATAAAGTTAGTGATTTTAGAATAATTAATTTAGAAGATGAATATTTATTTGTTTCAAAACAAGGTTATTGAAGCAAAATAAAGGGCTCAAAACTACCTATAACATCTAAATCAATAAAAGGAAAAAAAATAGCAGGAATCAAGGAATTAGGTGCTAATATCAAAGTTGCAAATATTAGCAGAAAACAAGAATTACTAATCCAATCCATAGAACATAATTTAATTAGATACTTAGGATATATAGAATCAAAAGAAAAAACAGGTTATATTGATCTTAATAATATTCAGCATATTTTTATCAATGATATTCAGAAACAAGAAAATATTGATCCATTAAGTGATTTTAGTGTTAAAACAATAAAAAAACACGATGAAAATATAAAAAAATCTGAAGAAAAAGTTAAAGAAAAAGAAAAGGATTTAGATTCTTTGCTAGATCGTGTGGATAAATTATTAGGATTAAAATAATATGGATAAAAAACACTTATACCATGTATTCAAAAGCGAAATATTGAATTTACATTCGATAAATGATATAGCAAAGTTATGAAACCTACATACTGGGACAATAAATCGTTGAATTTTAAAGCAAGAAGTACCAAGCAACTACTTTAACCATATAAATAAACTTTTAAATCATAAATATCAAGCTGATTTTAATGAGCAGCAGTATTATAAAAATATGGATCAGTTTTTTACGCCAGTAAAGGTTGCTAAACAAATGATTGAAAAAACGGTTAAATTTATTAAAAAACACTATGATATAGACTTAAAAGAATATGACTTAATAGAACCATCGGCTGGAAATGGGAGTTTTTCTAATAATTTTCCTAAGGAATTATTTAATCAAACTTATGCATTTGATATTGAACCACAAAAAGAAAGTATTCTTAAACAAGATTGATTAGAATATTATCCAAAAAATGATAAAAACATTGTTATCGGAAATCCTCCCTTTGGACTTCGTGGACAACTTGCTTTACAGTTTATTAATCATGCAGCAAAATTTTGTGACTTTATATGTTTTATTTTACCTCCACTCTTTAATTCTAATGGTAAAGGATCACCGATGCTAAGAATAAACAAGAATTTTTATTTAGCAGCAGAATTTAAGGTAAATGATGACAAATTTCATTATCCAAATAACAAGATTATTAATGTTAAAAGTATTTTTCAGATATGAACAAAACTACCATCTCATAGTGTAAAACCAATTAAACCACCCAAAAAAGTTAGTGACTGGATAAAAGTATATTCTTTAAGTAATGGCTCTACACCGAGTTCAAAAAGAAATGTTAAAATGTTGGATAAGTGTGATTATTATCTACCATCTACAACATTTTCAGAAGTTAGTTTAGAAACAAGTTTTTCTAAATTACCACATAATCGAGGATATGGTATTGTTATTTTAAAAGAAAAGCAAAGAATACAAAAAATAATTGAAAGTGTTGATTGAAAATCTAAAAGTTTTAAATCGACAAACTTTGCTAATAATCTTAGAACACAACTTATTATTGATGCTGTTGAAGAACGGATAAAAAATGATTAAAAGTATTTATGAAGAATTGATTGGATTAATTGATGAAGAAATTAATAAACATCCTTGGAAATTAACGGATAAATTTGCGAACATCAGAAAAATCCAAATTGATCAAAGAGGTAGAGTTGGAGAAAAGTTTTTTACAACTATATTTAAGGAATTAAATAAGGAAGTTATCTATCAACAAGATGGATTCGGTGATTGAGATATAGTAGTAGATGGAGTTAAAATCGAAATAAAAACCGCTACCTTGGATGTTAGTAAGAAATTTCAACATGAAGGGATTAAAGAAAATAAGTCTTGGGATGTTATAGCATTCTTGGATATTGCACCAAATGACTTATATATAAGTTTTATCCATAAAGATGATTTTAAGTTTGGTTTGCAAAAAGTTAAAAATGATTTAGTTATAAAATACGGGACAGTAAAAATTAATGGTAAGATTCAAAATATTCATTTTAGAGGCAAAGAACAAACAAGTAAAAGGGCAACAGGATCAGGTTATAAAGTAGATTTTAAATTAGAGGATTTAAAAATTACAAGAACTCTTAAGGATATCGAAAATATCTATGAGCAAGCGATAAAAGAAAAACCACACTAGTGGTTTAAACTTTTTTACATATTCAAAAGTAAGTATTATCAGCAAATTCTATAACTTCTTTTGTTTCGTTATAACTTTCATCTCTATTTATTATAGAAATGACTTCAAAACCATTTTCAGTTAGCAAATTAACCAGTTCATCTTTATTATAAAGGTGAAAGAAATCATAAAAACCATCTTCGTTTTTAAGAATTAAGTCTCCTTTGCTTTCAATTTTAAATTCCTGAGTTTGTTGAATGTTTTCTAGTTTTAATCTTTGTCTATATTTTTCTTCATCTCTTAGGTGTGCTGTAAAGATGAAGATTCCGTTTGGTTTTAATGTACGATAAATTTCTTTTAATGCCAGAATACGAGATTTTTCAGATGGTATTCCGATAAAACCGTTAAAAGAAAAGAAAGTATATTCAAAAAAGTTGTTTGGGAAAATTAAATCACAAGCATCCATATATTTAAATCGAATTGTATTATTAGGGAGCAATTTTGCTATTTGCAATGCTGTATCAACCATTTCTTTTGAAATATCAATAGCATAGATATTTTGATATCCTAATTCTTGTAGATTAAATGATGTTCTACCTGCTCCACAACCTAAATCCAGTAAATTTTCTTGCTTATTTCTAAATCACTTATTAACTAAATCTAATTCAGATGTTCATAAACCTACATTAGTAATAGCTAACGAATATTTTAAAATACTAGTATTTTTTGAAAAGACAGATTTAGCGTTTTTCAAGTGCATCCAATCTTACTGAACCAATTACGTGATGAACAATATTTTTTTCTTCATCATAGCCGTTATCAGAAAGATCACTATATGAATTTCTTACTCCTATAGGTGTGATAACATCAAAATTAAAAGTTACATTGTATCCATTTGTAGTTGATTTTTTAATTATAACTTTCATATTTTGAATTGTTTTATCAGATGCGGAACTATTTATATTTTGATTAAGTCTACTAAAGTATGGATATAACACAAATCCTTGTTGTAAACCGATGTAATTTTTAGTGTTTAATGAAGCATACTTCACTTTATATGCACCTAATGGATCAGTTACATCAACTAATAATTTATCAAATATCTTTTTAGTGATAAGAGCAAGTTGCACGTCACCTATTTCACTTGTGATATCTATATCTGCACTAGGATTTTTATGCTTGTCAATTGTTTGTTTTAAATTATTGTTTTGTGTAATAATTGATGTTAAGTCTGCTGCTGTAATAAAGTAAGAAACTATATCGTTTTGCATATTAACATCTTTTTGTAGTTTTCTTAAACCATTAAATTCAAATTCTTGATTAATACTTGCTTCATTTGAATGATTATCATGTTGATTTTCGATTAATACTTGAATTCCTAAGGTTCCTGCTTCATCGTTGAATTTAACACCTGTAATTTTATATTCATATAAGTTTTCAAATGATTTATTTTTTTCTAAAAACTGTGTTTTTAATGAATCATTTAAGGAAGCCACACCATTTGTAAATAAGCTAGTATTTTTATTAAATAGTTGTTCAAAATTAATAATTGTTTCACCTTCTTTTGCCTGCATTTGTAATTCATTATATTTATTTGGATCTTCTGTATACATTAACATATATGCAAGTAACGATGGAAAGAGTCTAGTTACCTTATCAGTAAGTGTTTTTTTGCTTAAAAAACTTTCTTTTTGGTTTGTTTTTGATGTAGAATTATTTACTTTAAAACCATTTATATTGAATCTTAAAGTTTTTTCTTCAATATTTGGATTTTTAGTAGTAAATGTTAACGCAATATTATTTATTGTTCCATTATTTTGGTTTGTATAAAAATCATTATTTGTATCAGTAAATGCTACATTATATTTATTCTGTAGTTCATTATTAATATTTAGTATGCTAAGTAAATTGCTTTTTTCAGCTTTTAATCTTAATCATGCAGCAGCAGAATCGTGTTCTTTATAGAATTTGTTTGCATTAGTTATAGTGATATTTTTTTGTAAGTTTATAACATCAGAAAAATCATTTTTCATTATTGATTGCTGTGGGTTAGTTTTAGATGTATCAGGGTGCTTTTGGATTTCTCTTATTTCTTGTTCGCTTTGCTTACTTGAATCGGTATTAGTTTTGTTTTCTGAGTTATCTGGTGTTTTAACATCTTTTGAAGTCTCATCGTTCTTTGGTTTATCAATTGGTTGTTGTTGCTGCTGTTGACTATCTGAAACTGGGGTTTTTGGTTTAGGAGTTGATGATTCATCATTTTTTGGTTCATGAGTTTCTGGATTACCTTGTTTTTTTGATGGATTGTTGGGTTGTTGATTAGGTGGTGTATCGACAGGTTTTTTTAATTCAATCGGAGTTTCTTTAATTTCTTTTCTTGGTTTTTCTTGTGTTTTATTAGCACAAGCAACTGCTAAAATAGGAGCAGTTGCTAATGATGATAGTAATCAAAATATTCGTTTATTCTTTTTCATAGATAAATTCTATATTATATTTACACAAACAAAAATTTTATTTTCATATTATTTTCGTAATCTTAGTTAAATTATCTTAATTATTTGTTGTTATAAATCCAATCTTTGCTAAGATATAATATAATATACATAGAAACGGAGATAAAATGTATAAATACAAAGCAAAATTATTATCTAGCAATGAAGTCATTGCAAAAGCTAATTCATTAGAAGAATTAGAAGGTTTAATTAAAGGTTTCCGTCGTGGACAAAAACATGGCTTGCATACACAAGGAAATGAAAAAATTGAAATTATTCATGTTGAAAGAGACAACCTTAAAGGTGAACATTATTCAAAAGAAGTAGTTATTAAAACAGTTTAAATATTATAAAAGCAAGGAAGAAGCTCCCTTGCTTTTAATGCATTTTTTCTTCCAGTTTATCAAGTTTTTGTAAGGTATGTTTAATTGTATCATAAACTGATGTTCTGGTTGTAGCAACAATTTCAGCAACTTCTGCATACGAGAGATCTTGATAAAAATATAACTGAAACAGTTGTTGTTGATTTTGTGTTAAAAAATTACGATATTTTTCAAATAATTTACTGTATTTTGTTAAATTTTCTAAACTCTTCTTAGACACTAATTAAATCCTTAGTCATCTGATAGATAAATAACTCTAAATCAAATTCTTGTAAGTCAGTTAGTTTTTCACCTAAACCAACATATTTAACTGATAAACCAAATTCATCTTTTATAGATAAAACAATTCCACCCTTAGAAGTTCCGTCCATTTTAGTTAAAATAATACCAGTTAAATCAGCAATTTCTTTAAAACTTTTTGCTTGTGATAATCCATTTTGTCCTGTAGTTGCATCTAAAACAAGCAATGATTCATGTGGAGCTGATGGTTCAAATCTCTTGATGATGCCAACCATTTTCTCTAATTCTTTCATTAAATTTACCTTGCTTTGTAAGCGTCCAGCAGTATCAATGATTAATAAATCGTATGATTCATTTTTTGCTTTCTCTAATGCTTTATAAACAACAGAAGCAGGGTCCTCACCATTCTTAGTTGGTTTGATAATATCTGCACCAATACGCTCGGCTCAAATTCCTAATTGATTTACTGCACCTGCTCTAAATGTATCAGCAGCAGCGATTAATACTTTTTTACCATCATTTATATATTTATAAGCAATCTTAGCAATTGAAGTAGTCTTTCCAGAACCATTTACTCCAACAAAAATAAACACATTTAACCTGTTGTCTTGATAATCTAATTGTGTATTAGTTACTGAATCATTTGTATAAATTAAAAACATTTGATCAGCAACTATTTCACCAATAAGCTTTGGATCATCGATATTATTGGTTTTAACCTCCTTTTTAATTCTTTCGAGCATAACATCAACTAATGAAGAATTGATATCAGACATTATTAAAAGCTCCATTAATTCGTCAAAAAAATCTTCATCAATTTTTAAATGTCGATTTTGAATCTCGAGAAGTTGCTTACCAAAATTTGAACTACTTGAAAGACCACTTTCGTATTTTCTAAATTTTTCACTATTAATAATTTCTTTTTGTTTTTGGATCTCTATTTCTTGCTGTTTTTCTTCAATTGTTTTTTTATCTCGTTTAAAAACCTTATTGATTAAATTCTTAAAAAAGCCCATTATTCTCCTAAAATTATGTATAATAGATAATATATAAATATTTTAACAAAAAGCAAGTTAAAAAAATAAATAATTTTTTTCTTTGAAAAAAAACTCTTAGTGCTATAATTAAATCGCAAATAAAGATGCGAGTATAGTTTAATGGCAGAACTTCAGCCTTCCAAGCTGACTATGAGGGTTCGATTCCCTTTACTCGCTCCATTTCAAATAATTGACCAATAACAAGTTTGCTTGTTATTTTTTTAAAAACTTCACATATGTGCAGCCTATATAACTTTACCAATAATTTGATATCAATTTATTGTCCAAATTCACTAAAGTAGGACACCGTTGTGGTACCAACCCAGCGTCTTACTTTATATTAATCTTTTCTTCTTAGTTATATAATAAACAACATAATAAGTTGATAAATTTTATAAAATCTCATTTTTTACAAAAATCCATAGTTATAACTATGGATTAAATTCATCTAACTTATTTTGTCTATTTCTTTTGGATTCTGATTTTCATTAATAATTTTAACTATTTTGGAATAAATAGGATTTATTTTTTGTAAGAATAAAAATGCCTCTTGGTGTTTTTGAACTAGATTAACTAAAATAGCATTTTCTTTCTTTTTATAATCCGCATCTTTTGAATCAGCAACTTTTGAAATATTATTTGAAATTTCTTTCATAAGCATTATTGCTTGTTTTAAAATAACATCATTTGCATCAAGTTGTTTAATAATTTTGATAAGTGTAATAAAAATTTGCTCTTTATAATTTTTAAGTAATTCTAAATGGTTGTAAGTTCTAAAGATTAAATACTCATTTATAAATTCTTTGATGTTTTCTTCGTGTAATTTTTTTGTTATTTTATTTATCTTTTTATTGTCGCTTGGTTGTTTTTGTTTAGTATCACTAATAGGATTATCTGGAACGACAGGAAAACTGTGTAATTTTTGTTGCTCTTTATATTTTAAAGAAATAATAACATTATATTTGCTTATAATATTCTCAAATACTTCAAATTCTTGTTTATACAGATTATTGTATTCTTGCTTTAATTTGGTGATTTCATCGTTTAGATTTTGTGGTGTCTTAACTTCCGTGCTATTGATAAAAGTAATTAATTTATTTCAAATTTTAACTAAGTTATCCACATTTTTTGGTTCTAAGTTTACTAAGTTGCTGTGAATTTCACTTAAAAAATCTTTTGATGATTCATTATTAATATTTGCTTGGTATGAGACAAGCTGTTGTTGTAAAGTCCTACTTATTTGAGCAAGTAGATTTTCCTTTCTGGTTGTAAATTTAACTTCTAGTCTTTTATTAATAGGTTCTAAATCAGGAAGTTTATGGTTTTCGGTATTTTTAGGATTTTTGATAATATCAGCCTTTGAATCTTTCATTTTTGATTCATCGTCTTTTTTAACACCAGTTCCTTTATCATTAAAAATATTTGTCTTTGTTGTAATAAAATTATTTTCGTTATTTGAATTTATACTAAAAATAACTGCTGCTGATGTTGTTGCAGCAGAAATAACTGATGTAGTAATTCAAAATAACTTCTTTTTAGTTGACATTACAACCTCTGAATACTTATATATAATACTACTTTTTATAAATAAAAAACAGTTTTTTACCTGTAATCTAAACCATAAATATTTGAACCATATGAACCATAATTATTTATATTAGAGTAAGTATTAGGGATTGAGTTTGATTTACTTCTTGCTCATTGAGACACCCTTGAATTCATTTTAGAGATAATGTTTAAATATAGTTCTAATATTTTTTTATCTTCGGGTGTGTTATGTTTTTTCTCTAAAGCATTTGCTTCATTTTGAATTTTATTAAGGTCAATATTACCTGTTAAAGCAGAAGAAGTAATTTTATGAGATAAACTTTTGGTATCTTCAATAAAAGATTCCAATCTTTTTAATTCATTAATATCGTTAACTTGCTGTAACCCCTCAAGAGCAGCCTGTTTCATTTCATTAGTTAAGTCAGCAGGAAAAGAAATATGAATACCTAATGAATTATTAATACTAGAACTTTGTGATGTTATTAATGTAGTAAATTTTTGAGCAAGGTTCTGCTTTATAACATTAATATTTTCATTATTTTTAGCGATCTGTCTAATATCTTCTTCGTTTGTAGTTCCTTGATGTGACTTTTTACTTGCTTCTTGACTATTGTATATCGGAGCACAGGCAACTGTTAAAGCAACAGGTATTATAACAGAAGCAGCAGTAAAAGAAGAAATAAATTTTCGTTTTAATGTCATATTTTCCTTATTTAAATAGTAATATTTATAATTTACTTATCCTAAATTCAAACTACCAGAAATATTTTTGGTTAGTGATTTAGTGATAATTGGAGTAATTTTTAGATATATATTAGATATTGTTGTCATAAGTTGAACAGCATCGCTCCCGTATTTTTGTTGAAGTTTACTTACTCCACTTGCTGCATTTGGTGTATTTCCTGATATATAAGCTGATGTAGCTTCTTTTGTATCTTTTAGATATTCAATAAGTTTTTGCACAAAAGCATCATCTTTACCGGCTAAATCTTTTATCACTTCTGTTCTTACTTCTTCTTTAGTTTCAGCATCGATACTAAATGAAACTCCACTTACACCTAATGAAGATAATGTATTATTGTTCTTATAAATATTTTCATAGTTATTTAATATTTGATCTGCTACTTCTCTTTTTGCTTCATCACCAGTTTTATGACTTCCTGAATTGCAAGATACAACTAAAGCAATTGGTGCTAATGCGGAAACACTTGAAGAAAAAAAGAATAATTTGTTTTTAATTGTCATATTTCTCCTTAGTTTCTTTATTATATCATATAAGGTAGATTTATATTCAAAAATTATGTGTTTGTTTTGGTTTTAAAATTCGTTTTAAAAACAAGGTATCCTAAGAAAAGAAATACCATAAAATTATGCAAAAAAATACCACAAAGCAATGTTTTTGCATAATTTTAATTATAATCAACTCAAAAAATCTTACATATTCGAAAATACTATATAATTTTATTTGCATATATAGAAACATTTACATAAAATTATGTTATTTTCTTACAAGAAAGGAAAATATGTTTGCGAGATTTAAATCATTCACCCCTAAGCAATGAATAGCATTAACGATTTTAGCTGCTGCTGATGTATTTGTTATTGCAATTCCGTATTATCTTAGAAATATTATCCCAAACTTTAACCAAACCTTAGGTATCCGTGAGGATCAACTTGCTAATTTGATAACAATTATAGGTATAGTTAAGTTATTGACTCAACTACCAGGCGGTTTTTTAGCAAACAAATATAGTTCGAGATGACTGTTATTTGGAGCCTGTGTCACTACTGCTTTGATTTCATTTTGATTCGGGGCTGCATTATTAACTACTAAAAATTATACTTATGATAATAATGAAGGATTATATATACAATATGCAATTATTTGAGGATTATGGGGTATAAGTTCCACACTAATCTTTTGAGCACCACTTTGAAAACTTGTTTCACAACAAGCAACTAAGGAAAATCAAGGAATTGCATATGGAGTAGTTAATTCATTTAATGGTATTATTGGATTTATTTTTGTATGAGTGTTATTGTTTTTATTTATTAAATTATGATACCCAGTAGTTAAAGAAAATCCAGCAAGCAATCAAGGTGTACCGTTTTCAGTTTTTGTGTTTATTTTAGCAGTATTTTTATTAGCAATTGCTGTGCTTACCTTATTTTTTGTTCCTGAAAAACCAAGAGAAAAATCAAATAAACCCAAAACACCATTTACATATGCAAAATTTAAATCATCATTATTTTCATTTTGAAAATCAATTCGCAATTGAAAATTATGAGCATTAGCTTTCTTTATAATGGGAATGTACATCTTCCAATCGGTGGTTCCATTTTATGCTCTGCAAATGATGACAAATGAGTATCATGCACCCCAAACATTGGTATTGATACTAACTGGTTTGATAGCATATGTGTTAAGAATCTTCATTTCTTGAATAGTCGGAATCTGAGCAGATAAAAGCCGTTCATATACATTATTTTTAATTATCGCTACTACATTGGCACTTATTTCGCTTGCAGGAACCATTTTAATAGGATATATAAAAAGTTCTTTTGTGGTAATTGGAATTAGTAGTTTATTATTTGTTGTAATTGGGACCTGTGTGTGAGCGATGGCTACATTACGTTATGCACAAGTTAATGAAGTTCATATTGAAAAAGGAACCTATGCTTCATCGGTTGGTATTATGTCATTTATTGGTTCATCATCAGATGCTTGATTTTCACCTATTTTAGCAGGTATTGGAAAACATTTTACAACCGATGGAACACCAAATCCAAGTTTACAAGGATATCGTATCATTATCTTAGTTGCTTTATCAGTAGCATTCTTAGGATTTTTATCAGGTGTAATAGTATTTTTAAGCAATACCTTGGAACTTAAAAGACTTGGTAAAACAGATTACAAATGAAGAAAACTTGAAAATTAGTATTTAATAGCTAGGTTATTAACCTAGTTTTCTTTTAGTTGCAATAAGGTGTGGAAAAAATAAAATATAATTAATATATTTAGAAAATAAATAAAAAATAAACAACCTAATTATTAAAAAAATGTATAATAATTATGTTTATTATAAAAACATTTCCATAAATGTGTTATTTAAATTATAAAGGAGATTATGAAAACATTAAAATATGATTATCCATTAGTTGTTAAGGATAATAATCAACCAAAAAACCCAATTATATTCGTTCATGGATTTAACTCAAATCCAGAACTGCACGATATATTTATGAAGCACTGAACACTTAGTGATTACTATGCATTAGCATTTCCGGGCAACAATATGGTTGAACCTAAAAATGGTGATGAAGTAAGTGTTGATTCATTTGCGGACTTATTAATTAAATTCATTAAAGATAACAATTTAAAAGATGTTGTTTTAATCGGACATTCAATGGGTGGTGGAACCATTTCACTTGCATACAAAAAAGCACCGGAATTATTTGCTAAAATGATTTATGTTTCACCGATGAATAAGACTTTATTAGAACGTAAAGAAGAATTCTTTAAATTGTTTGCCCCACAAACCTTTGATGAATATAAGACACTGTTAGGTGCTTTATCACCTGTGTATTTACAAGCATTACAAGACCCTAGTGTTGAGGCACAACAAAGAGCATATTTTGAATCTGGTGCAGCAAGCAACCCACATGTAATGAAACTAGGTTTTTCACTTGCTGAAGAAAGTTTACACAATGCTGTTGAAGCAGGAATCGAAAGTATTAAAGTTCCTACATTATTGGTTTTAGGATCAAATGATATGATTATTAATTGTGAAAAAACAAAAACATACTTTTTAGCACATGCTAAAAATGTTACAGTTAAAGTTATTGAAAATACAGGACATGTATCATTTTTAGAAGACTTTGTGAAATACTTTAGCGTTCTATCTGAATTTTATTTAGCTAAATAAAATTCATTATAAAATTAGAAAGGAGTAAAATGCTAAATAGGTTAAAAGAATTTACCTGAAAGCAAATTGTTGCATTAATTATTCTTGCCGCAGCTGATGTTTTTGTGATAGCAGTACCTTACTATCTTAAAAATATTATTCCTAACTTTAACTTATATTTAGGTATCCGAGAAGATCAAGTTGCAATATTAATCGCAATCATCGGGATAGTTACTTTAGTTACCCAACTTCCAGGCGGATTCTTAGCAAACAAATTTAGTTCCAGATGATTGTTGTTTATTGCGATTATTTCGACAGCAATTATCGCAGTGTGGTTTGCGATCTTGTTGCTTAATCAAAGAAGTTATCAACAAACAGCAGCATTGAGAGCTTCATTGTTTGCACAATATGCAGTTATATGAGGACTTTGAGGAGTAACATCGACATTGGTGTTCTGAAGTCCGTTATGAAAGCTTGTGTCACAACAAGCTAAAAAAGAAAATCAAGGATATGCATATGGATTAGAAAGTTCATTTAACGGAATCATCGGATTTATTTTAATTTGAGCATTAGGATTCTTAATTGCAACATTCTGAATTGGAAAATTAAGCAAAAACCAAGTTCCATCATCAGGTGTTCCATTTGCTGTTTATATCTTTATTGTAGTAGCATTCTTGATTTTAGTTGCAATTTTGGTAATGTTATTGGTTCCAGAACGACCAATAGAAAAAGTGGTAGCAGATCCAAACAAACCAAAAGAAAAGTTTTCTTGAGTAAAATTTAAAGCATCTTTAAAAGAAGGATTTAAGAAACTTAAGAATTGAAAACTATGAGCATTATCAGTGTTTTTAATGGGAATGTACACTTTCCAAACTGTTTTTCCTTATTATGTTTTACAAATGCTGGTTAATGAATATGGGGCACCAGGATGAATTTCATTTATTTTAACCGGAATTATCTCGTATGGATTTAGAATCTTTATTTCTTGAGTAATTGGTGGTTGAGCAGATAAAACACGTTCATATATTATGTTTTTGGTAATTTCGACAGGATTAGCAATCGCTTCTATTGTTGTTATTATCTTGATTGGATACATTCAAAATGCTAATACCTTAATTATTGTATTAAGTATTCTATTATTTATGTTTATTGGTTCACTAACATGAGCTATGGCAACACTAAGATATGCTCAACTTAATGAAATCCATATTGAAAAAGGTAGTTATACTTCATCAGTAGGAGTTATGTCATTTATTGGTTTCTCATTAGATGCATGATTTTATCCAATGTCATCAGCTATCGGAAAAGCATACACACCATATAACGGATTCCATACTAGTTTACAAGGATATAGAATTATTATCAGTATTGCATTAGCAATCGCATTAGTTGGTTTATTAGCAGGTATTGCAGTATTTATTTCTAATATCAAAGAACTTAAAAAACTTGGCATAAATAAATTTAGATGAAGAGAATTAGTAAATTAGTAAAAAACTTCCTATGTAGGAAGTTTTTATAACTTTTCATCTTCTGATGGACGCTTTCACTTTAAATATTCTTCTTGTTCTTCATCGTGTTTTTGTTTTATAAAAAAATCTTTATATTTATTTTGAATTCATTTTTCAAAAGTATCATTTATATTGAATGATGCCTCTCTATCTCTAAAAAACCAACTGATAAATAAAAATAAGAGAAGAGTGTTTAATGTAATAAAGAGTCATATAGGATTAAAGTTTACTCGGTGCTTTAAAATACCTAAAACATTATAATCTGGATCAATAATCACTATAAATAATATTGAGTAACATAATAATAAAATAAATAAAATGGATTTAAAAATAATGCTTGTTTTAATATATAAATCGGATTTTGTCTTAACACCACTTATATCAATATCGATACCATTAGCTGTATTTTCTAAAATCTTATTTTTTATATAAGTGTTATCCAACCCATCTCAAAATGATTTATAACCTTTATGTGAATAAATAAAACTCCGATATAAAAATTTAAAATGTCCACCAACTAAACTAAATATATATTTTATAATTAGTAGAGAGAAGAATGTATAAATTAATGATCTAATAATATAAATATATTGATATTTTCATTTTGGAAATTTTATTAAATTAATATATTTAGGACTAATATAAAACAAAAGTCATATTGATAAATTTATTAGGCAAGCAAAAAATAAAAGTCACAAAATAATATTTACAATTTTTAAGGATATATGTATCTTCCTAATTCTTAAATAATTATAATATTTATCAATATTACAGAAGATAAAATATTCATCCAAAATTTCATCTACTTTGAGGGAATTTGTTTTTCTTTTATTTGACATTTATAGCTAGAATTTAATATATATTAATGATTATGACTAACATATGTATTATGCACATGCACAATACGAATATTTTGTATTGCATATATAATATTATCAAGTTTTTCGATAAAAACTTGATTAAATCTATCTATTTCCCTGCTGATTTTTTCGATTATTTCTCAGAATTTTATATCCTCTAGGTCTTTTCTAACACTTCTTATTTCTTCAAATGTATATTTTGCATTTTTAAAAAATGAATATTTCACATCCTCTACTAATGCAAGTAATATTTGAAACATTTGTAAAGGAGAAAATCTCTCATCAGCTATTGGATATAAATCTTTATAATTAAATCCCTTTTTATTAATAATCAATTCTAAGATTTCCTTTTGGTCATCATCAAATTTTGATAATGTCTCAGGTTTAAAATAGTATTCTAATTTTTCTTGTTCTTTTTGCATACATATTCCTCTATCATTTTTTTGAAGCCTCAGAATAGACATCATTTAATTTTGATTCAATAATTTTATGTGATTTACTTAAAGAATCATAAATATTTTGAAGCATTTTAATCCGTTCGATATTTTCAATATCCTTTCTTGTTGCTCTTATTTCTTGTAGTGGATATTTTGGTCTAATATAGAAAAGATTGTCAATATTATCATCTTTTTTCAATGCTAGATATATCTGAAACATCTGTATTGCTGAATACCTTACATCTGCGGCAATTTTTAAATGATCTTTATTAAGATTTCTGGTATTGATGATTAATTCTAAAACTTCTTTTTGACCTTCATCGAATTTTGATAATGTCTCAGGTTTAAAGTAGTATTCTAGTTTTTCTTTTTCCATAATATAATTATACAAAAAAAAAAAAAAACTAAACAAGGACATAAAAATTAACAGAAAATTAATATTGTATCATCTCTGCATATTGCTGAGGTGATTTTCAATCTAAAACAGATTGAATTCGTTTTGTATTATATCAAATTATGTATTGGTGTATTAGTTTTTTTAATTCATCGAAAGTAATTTTTGAATAATCTACCTTTTTTAGTCATTCAGATTTTAAGCAAGAAAATCAATACTCGATTTCTCTATTATCCAAAGAATTACCAACTCTTGAAAATGAAACTTTTCCATTCTTTCTTTCTATCATATCAATATAGTATTTTGAAGTATATTGATATCCATGATCAGAATGGATTATAAAAGAATCACGATTAAAATCTTTAATATTTTTAAAGTTATCAATAACAAGTTCTAAGTTGTTTTTGGTGGATATTGAATATCCTAAAATCCTTTTAGTTTTATGTTCAATAATTGCAGATAAAAATATATGGTTTTGGAAAAGTTTTAGGTCAGCAGGAGCAGGGATATATGTTACATCAGTAGCAATGATTCCTCTAGAATCTTTATCATTAAAATCTCTTTTAACTAGATCTTCTTTTTGAAAATTTGTATTCTTTTTTTCACGAACTTTTTTCTTATTACGAACAAAAGATTTTATATTTAAATATTTCATTATTCTTCCTAAAGTCCTGTAATTTATGTATATTCCGTATTTTTCTCTTAATACAATAGACATTTTTACACGACCATAAACTTGCTTGTTTTCGTAAAAAACTTTCAGGATTATTTCTCGGTACTGCTCGTATTTTTCTTCCTTTTTGCTTATTGAATTTGTTTTTCATTTTGAGATAGTTTGTCTAGTTGCATCTAATATTTCTGCTGTCTTAGTTTGTGATAAGTCTTCTAATTGCTGAGTCTCATTTTTCTTTTAATTCTTATCCATTTTTTCTGCGATTTCATAATATCGAGTCGCG
>NZ_JBTHHL010000006.1:0-75052 GCF_054353895.1 Mycoplasma sp. 394
CTTCCTAATATCTACGCATTTCACCGCTTCACTAGGAATTCCGCTAACCTCTATACAATTCTAGCATGCCAGTATCCAACGCGATTTGGGGTTGAGCCCCAAATTTTGACGCCAGACTTAACATACAACCTACAGACGCTTTACGCCCAATAATTTCGGATAACGCTTGCAACCTATGTATTACCGCGGCTGCTGGCACATAGTTAGCCGTTGCTTTCTGACAAGGTACCGTCAAGGTATTAACATTTCCTTTAATACTTTTTCTTCCCTTATAACAGCAGTTTACAACCCGAAGGCTGTCATCCTGCACGCTGTGTCGCTCCATCAGACTTTCGTCCATTGTGGAAAATTCCCTACTGCTGCCTCCCGTAGGAGTCTGGGCCGTATCTCAGTCCCAGTGTGGCGGATCAGTCTCTCAACCCCGCTAAACATCATCGTCTTGGTAGGCCTTTACCCTACCAACTAACTAATGCTCCGCACCCCGATCTTTTAGTGAAGCAAATGCTCCTTTAATTTAACTTTTATGCAAAAGCTAAAGGTATCAAGTATTAGCGATAATTTCTCATCGTTATCCTAATCTAAAAGGTACGTTAAGTACGTGTTACTCACCCATTCGCCGCTAAGTTATAAATAACTTCGCACGACATGCATGTATTAGGCACACAGCCAGCGTTCATCCTGAGCCAGGATCAAACTCTCGAAAAAATTGACTGTCATGTTTTATATCTAGTTTTCAAAGAACTTTTTTGAACTTTTTTTAAAAGTCGCTTAGATATTATAGCAGTAAAATAAAAAAGCAAAATTATTTTTTTATTTTTTTTTTTTTTTTTTGATTTTTAATTTGCAATTTATCGAAAGAATAATTATTCTTCTCTTACATATTTTATATTTATTTTATATTATATAAATGAATTTGTGTGAAAAAGTAGTAAAATATTAGCAAACATTAAAAATAATATAAAAGGAGATTCAATGACAAGAAAGTATAAGCTTCTTTCAGTACTTTTTGGTACTTCAAGCTTAACTACACTAATTGCTGCTAGTTGTGGAACTTCGCAGCAAAAGAAAACACCAGGAACAGGCGCAGAAACAGCTCAATATCCAACCGACAAAGCTGCTTCTGATAATACTGTTCGTCTAGCAACTGCACAAGGAAAGGTATACCCTTTAATGATTGCTCTTAAGCAACTTGTGCCTTTATATAATCAAACAATGAAAGATCAAGCAGGATATTTACCTGTTGTTTTAGAGACAGCTGATGAAACTAAAGCAAAAAGTGAATATGAACTTGGAACACAAGCTGAAAATTATATCAGAACTAATGATGCAAAACTTGCTAACTTACTCTTAGGTAACAAAACCACTGCATATCAAATTAATTCATATGGTAAGATTTTAGATGTTTCTGATACTTTACCTAACAATTTGTTTCCAACTAAAATCTTAAAGAATCACAACAACTTAGTTGGTGAAGATACATCAGGTGGAAAAATTTATAACCTTCCTTTTGATGTTTCTGATACTAATGGATTTAGTATTAACATCGACTTATTAAACAAAGCATTAGAACTAATGAAAGCAGCTGGTGCTACAGTTGTAAATGAAGGTAAAGTTTTTGAAAAACTTGCTGCAAACAAAGACAAAGGAAATAACATCCCTGCTGAATCAGTAATTAACTACTTAAAAGCAAAACCTGGATCACTAACAGGATATATAGTTAATCAAAAAACTTTTGAAGGTGTTGAAAGTTTATTTGAATTTGCAAGAAAATTCTATTCAGCAGTCGAAGTTGATACTGCTAAAGTTGCTACAGCAACAACAGAACTTATTCCATTACAAGCTTTTTCAATTGACTACCAACAAGATGAGTTTTACAAACTTATCAATAATGATTTAAATTATAAAAAACTTTGAGAACTTGAACCTACAACAAATAACCAATTTGACTTGTCTAAGATCAAATACAACTTACCAAGTGATCAAGCAATGAAAGACAAATTTGTTGAAGTATTTAACAAATTTGTAGATAACCATTCAATACAAGTTCAAACCAAGGTAGGTGATAAAGATGTGTCTAAACCTATCTTATTTAGAGATGTAAAATTCGAAAATAACTCAAATGAATGAGCATCATGACATATGAGACAATATCAAACCATTTTTGCTATAGTTGCTTCTGTCGGTCTTGAGCAATCAGTTAATTCGCAAACATCTCGCAATTTCTTTGCTGCTAAAAACCCTGATGCTCCAAAGAAATGAACAACTCGTGATGATGTTTTCTTACAACAACAAATTACTAAAAACAAAGCAGATGATACTAATGCTACCTATTTTGAAGGTGGTTCTAGTTTAATCCCTGTTGCTGTTGGTAGTAAAGAAGATGCTGCTACAAAGATGTTTTTAAACTGATTGTATAACGGTAAAACCACATGAAATAATAAAGAGGTTAATGTTCGTGATTTAATGTCTGAACTTTCTGCATACATCATTCCATTAAACACAGATTTAACTCGTGGAGTAAGTTTTTACAACAATGTGGAATCAGATTTAGATACACAAATTGCTGCAAATGAAACAAAACTAAAAACTTTATCAGATGGTGAAGAAAAAACCAACCTACAAAAAGCAACTGAAGCATTAAAATCACAAGCTAACTATACACACTCAGCTGCATTATCATTCACTTCATTAAAAGAATTTAACGATGGTAATGAAGATTTATTTAGCTTACCAAGTAATCCTAAAACAACAAAGATTAATGCATACATCGCTACACAATTGCTTAATTCAACCCTTGATAAAAATGCAACTAAAGCAAACGGAACAGATGTGTTAAACCATGTTTTAGATTTAATCAGTAAAGAAAACTAATAAAACGAAATCATGTGTATACATGATTTTAAATTTTAACTTTTAACTAGTATTAATAAAAAGGACACAAATGAAAAAATATACTAAACTCTTTTCTATTATTTCCCTTGCTTCAGTAGCTCTTGCAGCAAGTTGCTCACAAAGTAAAACACAACAAACTGAATATCTAACAAACAATGCTGCAAAAGATAAGAAAATTGTTTTTGCCACTGCACAACCTAATTCTTGACCTTTAATGTATGCATTAGAAAAGATGATTCCTCTGTATAACAAAGAAATGAAAGATCAACCTGGATTTTTACCAATAGAGTTACAAACAAAGGAAATAACAAAAGCAGATGGCGAATTTGGTTTAGCTACACAAACTGAAAATTATATTAAAAGTAACGATTCCAGACTTGCTAACTTGCTTTTAGGTAGCAAAACCACTGCATATATTATCAATAAATATCAAAAACTTCTTGATACATCAAAAGAACTTCCAATTTCTTTATTTCCTAAGAAAATACTTGAAAATCATACTAGTGTTGTTGGAGAAAAACTAGGTAGCAAATTATTTAACTTACCTTTTGATGTCTCAGATACCAACGGATTTATATTAAACATTGACTTAATGAATAAGATGTTAGACTTAATGCGACAAGCAGGAGCAAATATCGACCGAAATGGAAAACTTTTTGATACCTTAAATGAATATAAAGATAAAGGAAATCACATCCCTGATGAATCAGTAATAAATTTCTTAAAAATAAAACCAGATTCATTAAAAGGTTACGCTATAAATTCTAAAACTTTCCAAGGGGTTGAATCGCTTTTTGAACTAGCACACAAGTTTTATGATTCAGTTGAAATAGATAATGATAAGGTTGCTAAATTCAACAAACCTATTATCCCTTTACAAGTCTTTTCAATCGATTACACATTAGATGAATTTTATAAAGTGCTAAATAATAGACTTAAAGGTAAAAAACTTTGACAACTAAACTCCACAAATGGTCAATATGATCAAAGTAAAATTACTTTTAATTTAGCAACAAATAAGAAGATGCAAGCTGATTTTATCGATGTTTTTAACGAATTTGTTAAAAACAAATTAACTATTGTACAAGCATCAAATGACAAAAATGTTAATGATGTTTTATTTAGAGATGTTAAATTTGAAGGAAAAAGCGAATCAAGTTCTTCACATATGCGTCAATATCAGGTAATTTTCAGCATCTTTGCTTCTGTTTCATATGAATACACATTTAATTCAAAGACTATTAGATATTTTAATAAACCAACTGCTGATGTGTTAGCAAAGTGAACCACAAGCGATGATGTTTATTTACAACAACAAGTTTTAAAAAATAAGGCAGACGATGATTTTGCAACCTATATCGAGGGTGGATCATCATTAGTCCCTATTTCAATTGATAATGGTGGTGATGAAGATAAAGCAACTACTATGTTTATTAATTGACTTTACAATGGAAAAACTACTTGAAATAATAAGGAAATTAATGTCCGTGACTTAATGACACAATTAGCTGCTTATGTTATACCTTTAAATAAGGATTTAGAACGTGGAATCAGTTTTTATGAAAATGCTGAAAAAACCTTAAAGGATGAAATTGATGCTAATGAAGCAAAACTCAAAAATCAACCTAATAAAACCTTAGATGATCAAACTGAAGAACTAAAAACAGAGACACATCACCTTCATTCAGGAGCATTGTCGTTCACATCTTTAAAAGAATTTGTCGATACAGATGTAGCAAAATTATTTGATTTACCAGGTAATTAAACTACCTCAAAAATCGATGCTGTAATTAAGGAATCATTAATAAATTCAACATTAAACAAAAATCCATCTTTTAAAACAGGACAGCAAGTTTTAGATGAAGTTCTACAAATTATTTCAAAAAATCAGTAATAAGATTGCACTATGTGCAATTTTATTTTGCTAATTCTTTTATTTATGATTTTGCATTATAATATAGCAATAATCCATAAGGAGTTATAATGAAAAAGTTACTGAGATTTTTATCAATCGCATCATTAGCAACATCAGCAGTTGCTATTAGTTGTTCAAATGCACAAAAACAAAGAGAAAGTAAAATTCTTTTTGCTACATCACAAGGTGATTATTTTCCTTTGATTATGGGACTAAAGGAAATTATCCCTTTGTATAATCAACAAATGAAAGACCAACCTAATTTTCTTCCTGTGCAACTACTAACTAGCAATGACACCAAAACTAATTCAGAATTAAAATTAGCAGCTCAAAATGCAGAATATATCAAAAACGATGATAGCAAACTCGCAAACATTTTTTTAGGTAACCAAGCAGGTGCATTTTTAATTAATTCATATAATAAACTTTTGGATGTTTCAAGTGTGTTACCGGTTAGTTATTTTCCAAGCAAACTTGTTACAACTCACACTAATTTAGCTGGCGAAAAAATTAATAATACTCGTATTTATAATCTTCCTTTTGATGTTACTGATATAGATGGTTTTTCTATAAATATCGATTTGTTAAATAAAGCATTTGAATTTTTAAAACAAGCTGGAGCAACTATTGATGAAAATTCAAAAATATATCAATATGCTTTGCAGCACAAGGATTTAGGTAACCAAATACCAAGTAATTCATTAATCAACTACTTAAAAATCAAAGACGATACCAATTTAAAAGGTTATATAATTAATGATGCTACATTTAACGGGATAGAATCACTTTTTGATCTTGCTCGTAAGCTTAAAAGTATATTAGAATTTGATAAATCAAAGGTTGAAACAAGCGATCAAATTGATGATTTAGCGATTTTCACAATCGATGAAAGAGATGATGCATTTTTAAAAGTTTTAAATAATAAACTACAGGGCAAGCGAATTTGGCAACTTCAAAAAACTAATGATAAATATGACTTTTCAAAGGTGAAATACAATCTTGAAGATGCTAACATAAAAAAGGCATTTATAGATACATTTAATGAATTTGTCGCTCTAAATCTTAATGAGTATTTAAATAATGCAGTTTTTCAAGATATAAAATTTGAAAACCAAATGGATGAATGAGGTTCATGAGCATTGCGTGATTATAAAGCGATTTTTTCTTTTGTAGCTAATGTAGGTTATGAGCAATCTATGGATAGTCCAATTTCCAGATTTTTTTATTTAAGCAAAGATGATAAAGAAAAATATAAAAAATGAGCTCAAAGAGATGATATTTATTTACAGGAACAACTTACCAAAAACAGAGCAAATGATGCTTTTTCCACATACATCGAAGGTGGATCAAATTTAATCCCAATTTCAATTGATAATGGAGGAAAACAAGATAATGCAACTTTATTATTTTTAAAATGACTTTATCAAGGAAATGTAAATTATAATGGTGAATACATTAAGGTTACTGATTTATTAGCACAAAAAACTGGTTATATAATCCCACAAAAAAGTCAAATTGAATCTGCATCAGATTGATATGTTCAAAGACAAACTATTTTAACTAATAAATTAAAGTTACTTAAAAATCAACTTAAAACTAATTCAAATAATTCCGATGAAATCCAAAAACAAATTGATAAATTAAGCACAGAAAGCAATTATTTATATGCAGCTGATACAACTTTCAAAGGATTAAAAAACTTTGAAAACAGTAAAAGCGAAGATATTTTTTGAGTTCCTATCGACCAAACAACATCTGCTATTGTCGAAAAAATTCGCTCTTTACTTCTTGATTCTACATTGAAAAAGAATCCAAAAATAATAACAGGAGAACAAGCATATCAAATCATTTTAAATATGATAAAAAACTCATAGTTATTGTCATATTTATTTTTGTTTTTGTATATTTGGTAAAATTTATTTATGAATGGTATAGCAAGTGTAAAAAATCTTGTTTTTGTAAAACAAAAAAAAGAAATTTTAAATATCCCAGAATTATATATTCCTGAAAATAAAATAATATCGATAGTTGGGCCATCAGGAGCAGGCAAAACTACCTTATTAAATTTGTTATCTAAAATTGAAACACCAAAAAGTGCTGAAATCACTCTTTTTAACAATATGCAGACTGCTCAAATAGGTTATATTTTGCAAGAAAACTTTCTTTATGAGGAAATAAGTGTTTTTCATAATATTTATCTAAGCGCAAAAAACTCATTTGTTTGAAGACATGAAAAAAGGTTAGAATTCTTACAAAATTTTGATGCTAAATATTATTTATCACCTTTTTTACAAAAACTTATTAATAAGTATAAAGAAACAAAAAACGAAAAGAAAGAAAGATGATTATTCTATACAATATGACATTTTTTGTTTTTTAAATATATGTTTAAAAACCAAAATGCATTTAAAGTTTTACAAAAAGAATCAAAACTTAAGCAGTTTTTCAAAAAAGACCTAGATTTTATTGCTGATAAAGTAGAAATAAAGCAAATTTTAAAGCAAAAAGCACAAAATATCTCAGGTGGTCAAAAGCAGCGTGTATTAATTGCTAAAGCGATAATTAAAAAGTCTACTTTGATGCTTATGGATGAACCCTTTTCAGCTCTCGATGTTAAGATTAAAGAAAAAACTATTGAATGAATTTTAAAAATCAAGAAAGAATTTAATTTATCAATTATTTTAGTTACTCACGATCAAAATGATGCTTTAAAACTTAGTGATTATATAATGGTAATGAATAATGGCAGAATAGAACAATTCGATACAAAAGATAAAGTGTTAGAAGAACCTGCATCATACTTTGTAGCGCACTTCTTTTGCTCACCAAGATTAAATCTAATCAAAGAGGATGATATATATAAATATTTTGTAAAACCTAAAGATATTCAAATTTCCTTATCGACTGATTCAGAATGAATTGTTAGACAAAAGGAAAATATTGCTGATCTAACAATATATACAATACAAAATCAAGACAAAGAATATGTAGTTTCAAACACAAATTCAACATTGAATATTTTAGATAAAGTAGATGTAAATATACCAGAAAACAAAATAATGAGTTTTAAACATGAAGAAGTTATCGATCAACAAAACTAAATTATCTAATGTTTCACTTGCTTTATTATATATTCTACCTTTGTTAATCCTTGTAATCATCTTTTATATCTACCCCGTAGTGAATTTATTTCATGAATCATTTATAAATTTTCCATCAAAAACTAAGAAAATTTATTATTCTTATGGTTGAGATAATTATCGTCGTGTTATAGAAGATAACGACTTTCAGACAGGATTGAAAAATTCCACCTTTTTGTTTTTTGTACCTACATTTATCTCTTTATTTTTATCTATAATTGTTTCTTATTTAATCAGTTCTTTAACTTTAAAAAGAACTAGAAACTTTTTTTTAAAGTTAATTTATTCACAATTTTTTATTTCTGGTTATACAGTTGGATTAGCCTTTATCTTACTGTTTGGTGAAGAGAACTTGTTTTTTGGTATATTTAACTCGAAACGGAGTTTTCTTTACGGAAATAACTTATTAAGTATTAAATTTTATATGACGCTGTTTCAACTTTGACGATCAATGCCCTTTAATATCGTTATTTTTGGTTTTATTTTTAGTCGCATTAATGTTAAATATGCTAAATTAATTAAAATAGATAATCTTAGATTCTGAGATCGACTTAAATATTTATATTATGTTGAATTCCGAAAATACTTTATTTTAGTTACATATACAAACTTAATTTTCTCTTTTTTAATGTATCCTGGTGCTATCATACCTGAAGAACGCATCGTACCAACTGGGGCCCATACACTTACAAGTTATATTTTTTCATTAATTAAACCTTTTGCAGGAACATTATCAGTAGATACAAACAAAGCATATGCAGCAAGTTTACTAGTAATTTTATACTTACTGTTTCTGTTTATAATAAGCTGATTAGGTTTATTTGTATTCAAAAAGACTTTTCAACTTATTATAAAGTATAAAGGAGCAAAAGATGTATAAAAAAGCATTTAAGGAAGCATTAATTATTATTTTAATAGTCATTTTAATCATTATCATCTTATTTCCGATTTATATTTTAATCGTCTCTGCCTTAATGCCTACCGATGATGTGGTTAATAAAAGATTTACTATAAGATTGAGAAAGTTTGATTTTTCTAATTTCAATTTCTTTAGTGATATTCGTTTTTGAAAAGCAGTTGGACTTTCTCTAAGTAGTTCCTTGATGCTTTTATCTATTCGTTTGATAACATACACACTATTTGTCATAGGTATTTCAAAACTCGGAAAAAGATCTAAGAAGGTTATCTTACTTATAATACTTATTTTATCTTTCATCCCTGAATTTGCTATATACTTATCATTAAATAAGGTGCTTAATGAACTGAACATCACAAACAGTTTAACACCTTTATCACTTGTTACAAATGGATTTTTCTCTTACTTTTTTATGTATAATCTACTTATCCATTTTGAAAAGAGTAAACAAAAATATTATAAAGCAATGAAAATTGATAATCTCACATTATGACAGAAAATATATTTAATTTATTGAAAAGAAATGAAAGAAACCTATATTCTCTTGATTATTTTTAGTTTTGTTTCTGTATGAAATGATTATTTATGACCAAATTATATACTTAGCGGAACAAATGATGCAACTGTCGGTATCTGATTTAGACAAATTGGACAAGTCCCTGCTGGAGGAAGTTTGCTAAACATTCAATCTGCTGGGGCATTAGTTGTTATTGCTATACCATTAACAGTTTACTTTATTTTTTCTAAGAAAATTGTTCGTTCTGTTTAAAATACTTTTAAGTCTTTATTATAACTTAAAAGTATTTTATTTATAAATATCAATATTTTGAATGTTTAATGTTTCTATTTTATTTTTCTTTTCTTTCATACCATTTTTATATAATGTAATAATAACCCCATTTATTTGGGTGTTGTTCGAACTTACAACAAATTTTTCTTTTTTACTTCCATCATCATTTATTTTAGCCATTATTTCAGCAGGATTTACACCAATAGCAGAATTAATAGGACCTACCATTCCGGCATCAGTTATATAGACTGTTCCGTTTGGTAAAATATGTGCATCGTTTGTTTGGACATGTGTATGTGTCCCACATATAGCATCAACTTTTCCGTCTACATACAAACCAAAAACATATTTTTCGCTTGTTGTTTCTGCATGAAAATCTATAAAATGAAAATCTGCTTTTTGGAAATTATTTGTTAATTCATCAAAGGATAATAAAAATGAATTAGCATATTGTTCCTGTCAAGGCTTAAACAGTTCGTTAAAACTTACTCCCATAAAAGAAGAAACTCTTAATGTTGAACCATTTATACTAAAAACCTTTGATCCAAATCCCTCATATTCATAATTAACATTAAAAGGTCTCACTATATCTGCTTTATTAATAATTTGCAATATACTTTCATCAGCTCAAACATGATTTCCCATTGTAAAACAATCAATTCCTGCTTTTTTTAAGCGATAATAATCTTCCACCGACAAACCTTTACGTCCTGTTACATTTTCTCCTTGTGCAATGACAAAATCAATATTGTGTTCTTTTTTTATCTTATATAAATATTTTTCAACAGTTATAATACCTGGTAATCCAAAAACATCACCTAAAAACAAGATTCTGATACTCATAATACATATATTATAAATGTTTATAAAAATAAGTAAGGCTAATGCTTACTATATTCTTGAACTTGACTTAGGATTTCATCATATATATCAGAATGTGTTAATAAATAATCACGTAGGTTTTTCTTACCCTGAGCAACATTTTGTCCTTGATATCCATATCAAGCACCCTTTTTATCAAGTATATCTTTTTCAGTCGCCATATCAATTACTTCACCAATTTTATCAATTCCTTTATCGAAGTAAAATTCACTTTGTCCACTACGATATGGTGGTGCAATTTTGTTTTTAACAACTTTAAATTTAATTTCAGCACCTATAACTTCTTTATCTTCAATAATTTGTTGTCCCTTACGAACTTCTACACGAATGCTTGAATAGAATTTCAACGCACGACCACCTGGTGTTGTTTCTGGATTACCAAAAATTACCCCAACTTTTTCGCGGATTTGATTAATAAAAATAATAGTAGTTTTATTTTTATTAAGATTTCCTGTTATTTTTCTTAATGCCTTTGACATTAAGCGGGCTTGAGCACCAATTTGTTGATCTGTCATTTCTCCGTTCAATTCTGCTTCTGGAACTAATGCTGCTACTGAATCGACTATTATTAAATCAATATTACCTGTTTTTGCTAAAATATCGACTATTTCTAGTGCTTGCTCACCACTATCAGGTTGCGATAGTATTAAATTATTAACATCTACACCTATTTTTTGAGCAAATAATGGATCTATTGAATGTTCTGCATCGATAAATGCCGCAACTCCACCTTGTCTTTGAATCTCTGCTACTGCATGTAATGATAAAGTTGTTTTACCACAACTTTCAGGTCCATAAATCTCTATGATACGTCCTTTTGGATAACCACCACCAAGTAAATTATCTAGTGTTATACTACCACTACTGAATGTTTCTACTGCTAATTCAGGAACATCTCCTAAAAGCATAATAGATTCTTTACCAAACTTCTTCTCGATTTGATTTATCGTTGTAGCTATAATGTCTTTATTGTTTTCCATTTTACCTCCAATATTATAATAAAATATTCAATAATATGGACTAATAAAGAACAAAATATAAACTATTTAACTGTGTTAATTAATGTATATCGCATTTCTCTACCACCATATTCTTCTTCAAAGATAACTTTTGTAGCAGGTGATGGCGAAACATTTGGATCAGCTCATATTCTTGTGCTATTTACATATTTTTTTAAATCAAAATCTTCTAATTTTTGTTTACTTAATAGCAATTTTGGATATGTATAAATATATTCACTTAATTTTTTTCTTGTTATTGTCTTTTTACCGCCTTTTTCGGTAGTTTCTATTTCAAAAGAAAGGATATATCCTTGTTTTGTTAACATAAATATTCTTTCTTCATAATGATATGTTGGTTTTTTTATAGAAACTTTTACATCATTTGCAATACTAAATAATTTTTTCTTAGGGAAAAATGATGGTGGGATTTTTGATAAATCATTGCATTTAAGTTCACCCTCATCCTCACATTCATCGTCATCTTCATCAACATCAGAAGCTTTGCTATTTTCTCCCTCTATATCCTCATCTTTTTCATCGGATTCTTGTATTTTTTTAGAGTCTTCTGGTTTTTTCAGTTCTTCTTCTTTTTGTTTTTTTTCTTCTTCCTCTAGTTGATTATTATCTTTTTGATTTTCATTTTGTTCATCTTTCTCTTTATCATCATCATCTGTTTTTTGGGTTTTTGGTTCATTGAATGAGTTCTTTAGTTTCTCTAACAAACTTTGATTTTGTGTTTTTTCATCTTTTTTAGGTTCAATATAATTTTCTTCTTTTGGTTTTTCTACAATCTCTTTATTTTCTTGCTTATCATCTACTATTTCTTTCTTTTCTTTAGGTATTTCTCGTTCTAATGGTTCTTCAATTTCATAAAAATTATATCTTTGCACAACAAAATCAATTATCTCATTATTATCTGCTATAAAATAATCTTTATAAATCTTTTGTTTAGTCTCTGCATCATCAACAACATCTGCTTTAACAAATTCATCTGTTGCGATATTTGGTGACTGCATAAATTTAAATTTATCTAAATTAAATAACAAAAACAATCAATTCTCTTCGAACAACACCCTTTTTTCATCTTCTGCTTTTTCTGTTGTAAAATTTCTTTTAGTCTTAAATGTTTTATAGTCAAAAGAACCTTTGTCATAGGAAGAAATGAAATTATTTGAGTATCTTAATCAAGTTTTTAAAGAAGTTAAATACTCTTGTGCATTAATACTCTTTTGCTTTTTAATATACTTTTGAATATCTTCATTATTATCATACAATTTGTGTAAAATTTCTTGGATATAGCCGTTTTTTATAAAGTTATCTCATTTATCATTTTCTGCATTTACAGAATTATTTACTAAGAAACTAACTTCATTTTGCTGTGGCTTAGAACAAGAAATAGCAGCAAGCACTGGCATAATAAATAATCCTAAACTTATAGTTTTTCTAACTCATTTTTTCATTCTTTCAAACTCCAAACATAAATGCAGGTTCACCATATTTTTGTTTTTTCACCATTACATCTTCAAATTCTGGATATGCATTAGGATATTGATGTATAAATAATGTGTGAACAACTGATGAAACTAGCGGAAGTGAAATGGTATTTGCTTTTGAACTACCAAAATATCAATTCATTGCTTTCATAGATAATTTAGGATTTTCAGTATCTAGATTTTCTATTAAAATTCTGAAAACCATCTTTCCTTTACTAATATAATAGATAACACTATTTCGAAATTCTACGCTTTCAATTCCTTGAATCTTATTATCTAAATAATTGTCATAAAATCTAAATGGTGGATATGAAATTTTTGAATCAATTGATTTTTTGTATTCTGAACTTGCTGTTTTCCCATTTTGCAGTCCATCATAGACATATTCGATAAATTCAAAATCGAATTTGTTTATATTTGTGAAAAAATAATATCAATTTTGGGAGAATATTTCATTTTGTTTTATCGCAAAATCTCTAAAATGAACTCTTATATCAGATAATTGTTTTATTTTATTTACGAGTTGTGATTCTTTTTCAATTATTTGTTTACTGTTTATTTTAGGTGTGAATTTTAGTTCCTTTAAATCTGTTTCGATATCATCTATTTCATCTTCTATATTACTTAACTGTTCTTTATATTTTTGTAATAATTTATTATATTCCTGTGACATAGTCAAAAAAGTCTTTTCAATTTCATCTTTACTTTGCTTTTGGTTATTTATAAATTCAAGTTTTTTAACCTCTGAACCTTTAAACAGATCATTTAAAATATCATTAATAATAGCATCTGTTTTCTTTTGTTTAATGTCATAAGGATTTGAACTTATATCTTCTTCGTTTGATATCAAAGCACTTAGTTTTTCGCCTTGTGAATAATTGGTGCAAGAAACAGATATCAAAGGAACTAAAAATAATGAATTTAAAAATATTTTTT
Organism: Mycoplasma sp. 394; assembly: GCF_054353895.1. Taxonomy (NCBI): domain Bacteria; kingdom Bacillati; phylum Mycoplasmatota; class Mollicutes; order Mycoplasmatales; family Mycoplasmataceae; genus Mycoplasma; species Mycoplasma sp. 394. The sequence continues at coordinate 13,966 of NZ_JBTHHL010000006.1, forward strand.
TAACTTTCATCACTGTCTCCCAGACTAAAACGAGAAATATAATTATATTTGTGGTTTAGATTGTATTCATAAATGCTTCGATGTAGCATTTCTGAATAATTTTCTCTTTCGAATAATTTTGCAAAATTTTGGTCTGTAAATTTTGCAAAAACTTCTTTTTTTATTTGTGCATCTGTTTTATTTTCATCTTCATCTATTATCTTTTTTTGGTAATTAAATAAACTATCAAGTGATTTTTTATATGCATCTTTTCAACTTTGGATAAATACATCATAAACTTCATTGAATGTCCCTAAAACTCTTGTGGTTAATATTTCAGGTAATATAAAAATATGCTTTTGAGGTTGGTTATTGACTTGTTTTTTATATACAAAAACAGTCATAATTGAGCCATCGGTAAGTTCTATAAATAATATTTTTGTATCTATATATTTATTTAACTCAGATGCTGCTTCTTTGTATTCATCTGGTATCAAATTAATGAATCTTTGTTCATAAATTTTCTTAATTTTGAATTTATTTATTTTATACAAAAGCGAATCAGTATTTTTTACTTCATCATCTTTGTTTTTAATCATTAACTTTTCAAACAACAAATCCTTTATATTTGTTGTTTGATTATTTAAATAATCACGATCATCTTTGAAATTTTCACCATATGGGTTATAAATAAAAGTGAATTTATTAATATTATTTAAATACCAAAACCAATTTTCATTTAACAATTTTGTTAAAACATTTATACCTTTTTTAGCATATTTACCAGTCAATTCACTTCGATCTTTCGAATTTACATAAATAAATAAAGGTGCATATGTTAAAGCAGATGATATATCTGATAAATAACCATTGTTTATTGAATTTTGTTCATTATAAAATTCGTTTTTAACTTGCTCGCTTGTGCTTTCATCAAAATAGTAACTATTAGCAATTGTTAATAAATCATCATTTTGATGAACTTGCTTTACTAAATAATTTCTGTAATCCACTTTACTTTCTTGTTTATTTGTATACGAGTTTATAAATTCGCTTTTGTTAGAGTTTATACTAACAAAAGCAGATACAAGTGATATCGCTGCTACACCCAAAACACTTGCTGATGTTATTAGACTAATTTTTAATCACTTTTTCATAAAAAACCTCTTCTAAATTATTTTCATTTGATCCAGAATACAAAATTTTGCCTTGATGAATCAGTGTAAATGAATCTACATATTTTTTAATTTCACTCAATATATGCGAACTTATAAAAATAGTTGTTCCGTTTTGGTGCAATTCTTTTAGTATTTTGAATAATTGATATCGTGCTGTTGGGTCTAAATTAGCAGCAGGTTCATCTAAAATTAATAATTCTGGATCATTCAGTAATGCTTGAATTAATAGAACTTTTTTCTTTTGACCTGATGAAAAATAAAAAGGTTTTTTGTTTTTTAGATCTAAAATACCGAAGTTTTCTAGCATCTGATCGATTTTTTGTAACAATTTTTCTTTTTCAGTTGCTTGTTTTAAATTTAACATCCCTAAATACTTTAAATATTCAAATGTAGTAATTTCTTTAGGGAATATAGTGTTTTCAGGAACATATCCTAATCTTTGTCTACTATCTGGTTTTTTAATGCTTATTCCATTTATTAAAACATCTCCTTGATAATTTATATATGATCCAATAATAGTCTTTATTGTTGTTGTTTTCCCTGCTCCGTTTTCTCCTATAAAAGCATGAAAACTTCCGGTTTTTACATCAAAATTTAAATCAAAAATACCAGTATTCTTCTTTTTTGAATAAAATTTACTTAAATTTCTAACTTCTAGAATATTCATTATTTATAATCCTTACGATAATATAATTTGTTATTTACTAATACCAATGCTGCTGATAAAATAATTCAAATCAAAAAGTAAATATTTTTTTCAACTACCTTTATATTTGTTCGACTTAGCTCATAAACATCTTCAACTGGTGTAAATAAATAATTGTTAGATTTGTTTAAATCATAGCGAATAATTATTTTTGAATTGTTTTTATCACCTGATACTTCTTGTTTTGCTACATAATAAGAATATCCACCTATATTGTAGTCAAAACCTTCTATATTAATTGTATATGTATCAGGATCATAATTATTATTAATATCATTATGTAAAATTGCATCAAAAAGTTTTGTGTCTAAATAAGAAAAATATCCATAATAAATCAATGCAACTGCTAAATAAATTTTCTTTTCTGTCAAACTCTTTATTAACTTGTTTTTTAAAGAACTTGGATCCAATACAACACTCTGAGTTTGTAATCTTAATAAATGACTATTTTCACTATTTAATGCATCTGAAAGATATTTAAAATAGATATCCTTGCTTTCAAGTTGCTGTGTATTTTGTGTTTTATTAAGCACTTGTTGATAAAATTTCTGTGCATAATCATCAAATGCCAAATCTGATAAAAGTTCCTTAATATATTTTCACTTTAGTTCACCTACAATATTTTGCGAAGAGTTATAAACAAATTTATCTTCCGGAAATTCAGTCTTAAAAGTATCAGCACCATCTCTTGCATAAATAATATTGGTATTAATTAAATTATTGAATATAGCTTGATTTTTAAGTGCTGTAGGCACCAAAAATGCATTTTTATTTACTATAACAGCAGGTTGAATAATTTGAGAATCAGGATTTTTAACTTCAGATGTGCTTTTTAACTTATCAGTTACACTATATTGTTTTAGATTAGATTTAGGTAAAAGAATATAATTATAGATATAAGAATCCTTGTTTTTATAAAACAAGTATTTGGATAAATTGCTGTCTTGTTCATCTGAAAATGCATTAAAAATATTAGCATTATTAATATTAAATATATCCAGCATTTGATAAGGTGTAATTAAATATGAATATATTTGTCAATCTCTAGCAGATGCTTTTGAAGTAGCAAAAGCTTTATCAAGAAATTCTTTTTGATTTTTATTGAATTCTGAACTCTCATATCCATTAGGAACTATGTAATATTTATCATATCCATTGTTTAAATAGAATTTTTCTGCATTTACTCTATTTCCTGATAAATGATTCTGATATGGTAAATTTAAATAATATGCATAATTATTTGCTGTTGAAGTGCTTTTGGCAGCAATTATGCTTCCACCTATTGCTAGCGGACTAAAAAGCAAAATAGGTAGTGTTATAGCGACTTTTGTGTTGATTTTGTAAGCAATCAAAGATGTGAATGTTCCAAATAAAATGTATGCTAGAAAGAATGTAGCAAGACTTATAAAGATTAAATATCACATAATTACTAATAGTTTTAAACTTGCCAGAATAAATATATTAGAGAACATAATTATAACAGCTCAATATAGTCCAAAAACTATATTAGAAAATGTTTTTGCTCATATAATGCTTTTTCTCGAAATAGATTTTGATAAAGTAAGTAATTCTATCCCTTCTTCTTCTAAATCTTTATATATATTAATAGTTTTTATTGCTGAAAAGAAAACTGTAATTAATAATTCAACAAAGATTACTATATAAAAGGATAACATTTTTTGTTTTGTATTTATATTTAGTTGACTAAATACTATTGAACTTATTATTGAAATTATAATCCATATAATGGGTACTATAATTGTGTTCTTTTTCTTCAAAATTAATTTATGTATAAAAAATACATAATAGAAAAACTTTTTCATTTGTCTCCTTATATTACTTAATAGTAATATATTAATATTATAGTATAGTAATATAAAAAAGCAAATTATTTTTAATTTTATGTTTTTCTTGCTTTTTTACTTTCACACAAGCATAAAAAACAAGAAAAAAACTACATATAAATTTATGTAGTCTTATTTTTCTTTGTATAAGCAATAATTTTTTGAATTAATTCTTCTTTTTCCATATCAGCATAACCAAAAATATTTAATTTTTCTCCTATTTTATGAAGCTGGCTAAGTGGCAATCTAATAAGTTTTTTATATTCTTCGCTTTCTTGTGGTTTCGGTTCTTGTGGTTGCTGTGTTTGCTGTGGATTTTGATTAGTAAATCCAAAAGGCGAAACAAAAGGATTATTACTTTGGTTTTGACTTGCATTTTGCATAAATTCTTTTAATGCCTTAGTTTGTAAGATAATAATAAATGTTTTTCTTATTCGACTTACTTCTCTTTGAACCAAAACAAACAATAACAAATAAATAAATAAAATAATTATCGATACAATAAATTTAAATAATATAATAGGATTTCCTTGCAAACCCTTGTAATTATTTGGAGTAAATAAGAAAATAGCTAATGTTATTATGTTGTATAAACTAATTAATCAATTAAATAACAATGCTCCATTAGATAAATAACCATAATTTTTTTCTTTCGTTGACCTTTGAACTGACATTACAAAAAAGATAATAGTTGAAGCATAAAACACTAATGAAAAAAATGTAGTTGTAATATCTTGTTTATATATAGAAGTAGCAGCACCTTGAATATCTTTTATTTGTTCATTTGGTTCAACAGTTTTATTGATTGTTTGATATAAATCTACATAAGAATTATAATTAAGACCTACAAATATAATTTGTGCTAAATATAAAGCAGTTAATACAGATAAAAGTCCGATAAAACTAAAAACTCAAATATTAAAATAGTTTTTGTATTTATCTCAAAGACTCTGTGTATCAGCAAATTGTTCGTTATAATACTTCTTCATTTTGTCCTTTCTTTGCTTCATATATTTTAATAAATTCATCAAAATCTAAATTAGCTACATCAAATTTTGAGTCTGGTTTGCTATAAAATTCTAGATATTTTTTGGTTATCGGATGCTCAAATTCTAATTTATATGCATGCAGTCTTTGACCCTTATCATCAACTGATTTACCATACAAAGGATCCCCATAAACAGGATTTCCTATATGTTTTAAATGAACCCTGATTTGGTGAGTTCTGCCTGTTTCTAATTCGCATTTAACTAATGTTTTAGGTAAATAATCAATATAAAAACTCTTAATCATTGTAATATGAGTTATAGCAGGTTTGGAATTTATATTTGTAATAGTCATCCTTTGTCTATCGATGTTCGAACGACCTATTGGTAGGTTTAAAAGTAACTTTTTATCTTCTATTATCCCATCGCATATTGCTAAATATTTACGATTTATTTGATGTTTTGCAAACTTCTCGGATAATAACTGGTGTACTAAATTATTTTTAGCAATTATTAATAAACCACTAGTATCCTTATCAATTCGATGCACTATCCCTGGACGCAATAATCCATTTTCATTAGATAAATTGTTTTTAAAATGATACAAAAGTCCGTTTACCAGTGTTCCACTAGTATGTCCAGGTGATGGATGCACCACAAGTCCACTAGGTTTATTAATTACTGATATATATTCATCATCATATATTATATTTAAATCCATTTTTTCAGGTTGAACATGAATTTCTTTATCTAAAACTTTCTGTATTTCTATGTTTTGCCCAACTGAAACAACAAATTTAGGTTTATTTACTAAAATTCCATCTACTCAAACTACTTTTTGTGCAATCAATTCTTTTATATCATTTCGAGAAATATTAGAATTATTTGCTATATATTTATCAATCCTCTCTGTATATTTGACTGTTAAATGTAACATTTTCAAATTATACCAAATTTAAAAAAGTCACACGAAAATATTGTCTTAATGTATAATTGAATTATGTTAGGATTTTTAGAAAAAAGAATGCAAAAGGCACTTGAAAAAGTGCAAAAAAAAGTTACCTTAAACGAAGAAGATATTTTGGTAATCATGCGCGACATCAAAATGGCACTTTTAGAAGCTGATGTTAACTTGCAAGTAGTCAAAGAATTTATTTCTAAGGTTAAAGAAAAAGCTTTAGAAGAAAAAATTGTCGGTAAACTTAACCCATCGCAACACTTCATCAAAATATTGCATAATGAACTTGTTGAAATACTTGGTTCAAAAGTAAAAGAAATTCAAATTAGCAAGCGACCTTATATAATAATGATGTGTGGTTTGCAAGGATCTGGTAAAACAACTGCAACAGCAAAACTCGCTTACTGATTCCGTAAGAAGAAAATGGTGACTAAACCATTAGTTATAGCTGCCGATATTTATCGTCCTGCTGCTGTTGAACAACTTGTGACATTAGCAAAAGGTATTCAAGTAGATTTTTATGAAGAAGGTATAAATAACAGTGTAGATAATATTGTTTCCACAGCAATGGCAGTAGCAAAAGAAAATCAAAATGATTTAATCATCATCGATACCGCAGGTCGTTTATCAATTGATGAAAAATTAATGGATGAATTAAAAAGATTAAAAAAGATTGCAAATCCAGATGAAATATTCTTTGTAACAGATGCTTTAAGTGGACAAGATGTTATTAATGTTGCAAAAACCTTTAATGAGGCATTAAAACTTACTGGGACTATAATTACTAAACTTGATTCTGATGCTCGTGGTGGTGCAGCATTAAGTTTAAGATATATCTTAAACCTACCGATTCGTTTTATCGGAACTGGTGAAAAAACATCTAATTTAGACTTGTTCTATCCTGAACGTATGGCTGATAGAATTTTAGGTATGGGTGATGTTATGTCTTTAATCGAAAAAGCCCAAGATGTAATTGATGAAGATAAAGCAACTAAAATGTTTCATAAAATGATTACAGGTGATTTTGGTTTAGATGATCTTCTTGAGCAAATTAACCAGGTAAAAAACCTTGGAAAGTTTTCTAAAATATTAAAAATGCTCCCTGGAAACCTTGCATCCAAAGTAGATGAAAGTCAAATAGAAAAAGCAGAAGAAAAGATGTATGTTTACCAAATTTTGATATCTTCTATGACAAAAAGAGAGCGTCAAAATCCAAAACTTTTAAAACAAGTTTCACGGAAAGAACGTGTATTAAAAGGTAGCGGTCGCTCTCCTCAAGAATTTAACAAACTTATTTCTGACTACGAAGCAATGGTAAAACGTATGACAGAAATGGCAAAATCACTTAAAAACGGAGGAGGATTGGGAGGATTAGGTGGAGGTTTTGGTTTCTAAAAAGTAAGTTCAATGAACTTGCTTTTTGTTTTTTTGCAAAAAGCATATAATTTTTCAAATAAGTAGTTATGAAGCAAGGAATGAAAAAATTTACTGGTTGATCACAAGGAACCAGAGCAGTAGAAGGTAAAAAAGAAGGTGAAAACTTTCTAAAGAACATTTTAAATATCCTAAATATACAAACTCTGCAACTAACACCTGGAAATAAATTTCACAGTGTTAAAAGCGAATTAGAACCAAACAACTATATGTCTCCTGATTTTGTTATAAATTGTCCTAATACATTTAAAATTAAATTCAAAAACCGACCACAATATTTATTTTTAGAAAGTAAATTCAAACAAATAAATGGTTCTGACTGAGAGAAATTAGAATCTAATTTTGGATATCATCATCACTTTTATAATAAGTTATCAGAATTATTCGATCAAGATATAAGAATTCAAACAATTGTTATATTGGTAGGTTTTTGAAAAATATTACAGAAAAATTATTGAAATTTTATAGATTATTACAAAAGCACATATGGTGAATTTGTCATATTTGATTTTGGTTTCAAAGAAGATATTTATACCTTTGCAAGATTAATGGATATTAAATTAAACAAAGAACAAGAACAAAAAATTGAAGAAGCTTGAATAAAAGTACACAAAATAGATTAATTAAATTTCTTTAAGATTTGATATATTACACCAGCGGGAATATGTGATGTTTCATTTGCTTCCCCTATTTGCTTTGTATTAAAATCACCAATAGTTTTTAATGCATATTTTTGTTTAGTTAATTTTCCTAATGTCATTGAAGTTTTCTTTAGTGATGAGTGTCCTTTATCCCCAATTTTATAACCTATATCAACATATCACCTACGATAATATTTATAGCATCCAAATTCATCAAGAACTTTTTTAACATGTCTAAAATCACCTGACCCATTAAGGTAATTTTTCTTATATTCAACATTTTCAATTCATTTATCATAATATTCTTTGGACACTTCTTCTCATTGAGTTTCATATGTTCTAGGTCTGCGATCTTTTTTTAATTCTATTTTTATATTTGAATAAAAGCAGCCAGATTTATTTTGTGGAAAATCATATGCACCATAACATGCAACATTTTCATAACCATTCAACCCTAAATTCACTCTTAAAAATTGAAATAGCATCGAACTTTCAGGATTTTCGATATATCAATATTTTGGTTTAAAAGTTTTTATCAAATTCACGGAATTGACTGCGCATTTTTCACCTAATCTCTTTATAAAAAGTTGTTTTGGTCCGTTAAGTCTTTTAGTAAAACCAGATTTAAGGTTTTCAAATTCTTCCAAACTTCTTTCGATAAGTTTGGAATTTTTGTCACCTTTTATTTCTTGTTTTCAAAAACAAGTTCCTCCTCCAACCATTGATAAAACCTTACTAAAAGACTGACACAATGTTGAACTAAGAATAATGTCAGGTTTTTGTATAGTGTTTTCTTTAATTAATTTATTAAAATCACTGATTATTGAATCAGAACTTAAATCGATATCTATATAAGTTTGGAAATTATTGTCAGTTTGACCACGAAAACTTTCTTTATGTGTTTTAACAACATCGAAAGTATAAACTTTGTAATATTGATCTAAATTATATTCTTTTATTGCTCTTGATACAGAATTGCAACCACCACCAAATAAATCTCAAATAATTTTCTTATTAAATGATTGCATTTTTCTCCTTATATTTATTTTATCAAATTCTTTAATTTTGCTTTCGTTAATCTGTATGCTTCTGAATATTAATTATTTCAATATTTTGTCCTTTTTTAATACTATTTTTATAAAAATCTAATAATAAGATATGATTATTTAATATATATGAGAGGATTTGATGGCAAAAATATTATCTAGGAAATTGTTAATAATACTTATCTTACTATTCACTTTCTTTTCAACTACATCTACTTTTTTATTGGTATATTTTACTACTGAACTGATAAGTCTACTACAAGAACAAAACCAACAATTTTATACAGATTTATATGCAGATATATCTTTAATATCTATATTTTTAATAAGTAGTATTATCAATGTTTTTCTTAGAAATAAGTTAGATAATTATATTTCAAAATTAGTAACGAATAATATTGTAGACAAAATCTTTAGTGTGCCAAATATCGAGCTTTCAATTTCAAAATCACAAGAAAATATTAATTGAATTAAACATAGAATCCCAGAATTTCGAAGTATTGTTTTAAAAACTTCTTTAGATGCAGCAACATCGTTCATAGTTAATATTGGAACATTATTTGTATTAATTGTCTTAAGTTATAAACTTGCTCTAATCGGTATAGGTGCACTTATATTACTACTTATTTTCCCTTCCTTTTTGAATCTAATAATTAATAAACATAAGCACACAAATAAACAAAAAGAAGCAAGATTTTTAAACTCTCTACAAACTACTTTTAACGGATTTAGGCTTTTTTACTACTTAGGGAATGATAGTCACATCATTAAGTATATAGATGAGATTTTGAAAAAGTGAATTATCAGAATAGATAAAGATCATTCCAAGATTAATATCATTGAAACAATTAACAATGGGTTTACCTTTATTATAGGACTCTTTTTAGTTTTTATTACAGGTTTTTTTATAGTCAACCAACATCAACCAGTTGCCATTATTTTTGTGCTACCGAGTTTCTTTGTCGCTTTTTCATCAAATATTCATAATTTAATTAAATTAAATTCAAAATTAAATGAATATAAAAGTTTTTATAAAAAATTTAATTTTGAATTTAAAGATGTACATCACGATTTTTCTAAAATTACTTTCGGTTCTATAAGCATTAACAATTTAACCTATCAAAATAATAATCATACAATCTTAAATAATATAAATTATGAATTTATCAAGGGTAAATCCTATGCAATAACAGCAAACGATAAAAATACTAGAAACTCATTTATCAACATACTTTTAAAACAAATAAATACATATAATGGACAAATAAGTTTTGATGGAGAAAATATAAATAATATAAATACAGCTCAATTTCTTAAAAGTATTAGTTATATAACTTCCCATTATAAGCTTTTTGATGATAGTCTTTATAATAACATTACACTATGAGAAGAAAATCAGGTAACTAAGGTTAAAGTGGTTTTAGATATTGTAGAACTAAAAAACTTAGATATTGATATGCAAATATCAGAGCAATCGCTAAATCGCAGTCAAAAACAGAGAATACACCTTGCTAGAGGACTTTGTGAAGATAATTCTATTATTATCTTAGATGATGCTTTTTCAAATGTTGAAATGAATTATTTAAATAAGATTTTTAGTTATCTTAAAACAAAAAATATTATCATCATCCATTCAACGGGTAGTATCAAAAATCTAAATCACTATGATTTTATTTTAAATCTTGATAATCAAACGGAGGAATATGAAGAAAGTATTTAAGGATATTAAATCAATATTTATATTTTTTACTCTTTTATCTATATTCATATCTTTAATTGCTATTGGTATTACTTTTTTAGAAGGATATGCAATTGATGCTTTATTAAAAAGATTTGAAGTAATTAAAGATCACGAGATATTGAATTTTGTTATTTTATTATCTGTTGTATGCTTAGCTTATTTTATTTCTTTAATCGGTAAATATTACTATCAAAAAATAAACAATAAGTTTGTTTTATATATATCAAAATCAATTACCAGCAACCTTTTTTCACAATTTAAAGATGCAAGTATCGAAGTAAAACAAACTTACTGTGTACAAGATATTTTTAAAGAAATAATCGATCAATCAAAAACTATTGATATTCATACTTTTATCCCTTTATCACAATCGATTTCTATTTTATTTACTTATTTAGCTATCATAATATTTTTTGCTATTACAAACTGAATTGCTTTAGTCTTACTCTTGGTAGTTTTAAGTTTTTGCTCGATAATCTATCTTATATTTGCTAAAAAACTTAAAAAAAATTCAAAAGAGAACAATGTCGCTTTTAAGCAACTTATAAATAAATTATCCTACTATATGAAAAGATATCCAGTTCTTTATTTTGCAAATAAAGAACATCTTATCAAGGAATTTATGCAACAAGAAATTTATAAATATTATCAAGCGAACTATAAATATAATTTTATAAATTCTATAAATGATAGTTTTATTAAAATTGTCCTAGAATTTGGTTCTTTCTTAGGTTTGGTTGTTTTAGGAACATTATATTTAAATCAAAATCCCTTTACATCAATTCGTTCAATTTATATATTTAAAAAAGTTATTGAATTATCTAAGAATCAATTACCTTTATTAGCAAATAATATAAAAGTATTAACGACATATAAACACGAATTTACTGTTTATAACTTTCACCACGGAGATTCTAAGAATTTAAGTTTTTAAGTTCATAAAAATCAATTTAATTTTGTAAAATTTAATAATGGAACACAAAAAGATAAAAAACTCTTTTTCACGTGAAGTAAAAAAAGAAATAATAAATCTAATTAAAAAAGATAATGAATTTGTTGCTTTTTTAAATGGCTTTATTTTTTCTAATGCGATTATGTCCGAAACCGAATTTGTTTTAAATATAAGAAATGAATATATTTTTGAAAAACTTGTTAAAAAATTTGAAAAAAAAGGTTTGAAATTTACCCCTAAACAAAGTAAAATAAAAATTAACAAAAAAGATTTTCAAATAAATTTTGAAAATGAAATGAACCAGCAACCTTCTTTCTTTTTTGCTGGTGTTTTTGTTGGTGGAGGAAGTATTTCAGATAAAAACTCTACTTCATATCACCTAGAATTAAAGACAAATTATTCAGAACATATAAAAACCATAATTGATAAACTTAATAAATACGAATTTGAATTTAACGTACTAGAAAGAAATTCAAAATTTATTGCTTATACTAAAAAACTTGATAATTTACTTGATTTTTTATCTGCAATAAGTGCTAAAAAATCTTGATTTTCTTTACAAAACATTAAGATAAATCGTGATATGGAAAATTTTTCAAATCGGCTGAATAATATTGATTTTTCAAATTTAAAGAAAGTTACAGATAGTGCAAAAAAACAATTCGATAATATTTGCTATATATATAATAATAATTTAATGAACCTTTTTAATGAAAATCAACTTATTGCATATAGAATAAGAATGGAAAATCCATGGATTTCATTAACTGATATAAAAAATACCCTAGAAGAACATCACAATATTTATATATCAAAAAGTGGAATTAGTCATTGATTTAGAAAGTTAGATAAAGTCGCAAAAGAAAGTCAGAAATAAGAGAAAAATATAATAAATTTTTTATATTTTTGTAATTTAGATATATGCTTTTTCGGAAAATTAAGATATTATAAATTTTAATACTTAATACCAGTTAAAAAAATATATTAATTTCTTTTGTTATCACTACACAAAAATACAAATATGATAAAATATAGAAGCAATAAATTTATTTAATTGCAGAAAGTAGATGAAATCTCACCTGATGGTCATAGCCTTGGGTTTAGCTACAATTAAATGTATCAAACTTCTGATACTTTTAAAGTAGGAGAGCGAATCAAACTTTTTTATAAGGAGACATTATCATACACGACAAAAGAAAAAAACCTACTTCAGAACATTATGTTAACAAAGATATTCCATTTCCAAAAGTTTTCTTAATCGGAAGTGGTGGTGAGAAATTAGGTGTTAAATATACTTCTGAAGCTATTGAAATAGCAAGAAACGAAAAAATGGATTTAGTTTTAATCAGTGTGGAACCTAAACCTATCGCTCGAATTTTAGATTACGGAAAATTTAAATATGATCGTAAAAAGAAACAAAAGGTTATTAAAGAAAAACAAACAACCATTCAAAATCGTGAAATCCGTTTGACTCCTATGATTGGTGAAAACGATTTAACTACCAAAGCAAAAAAAGCTCGCGAGTTTCTTTTTAAAGGTGATCGTATTAAGGTTTCTGTAAAACTTAGAGGACGCGAATTAGGTAGAAAAGACTTAGGTGAAAATATATTATGAAAGTTTTTATCTAAGGTCGAAGATATCTCTGATAAGACAACCGAACCAAAACTTGTAAATGAACGTTTCTTAGACATGAATCTCCAACCAAATAAAACAAAAATCGCTAAATACTTAAAAGAACAGAACCTAAATGCTCAGCATCAAGGTTCTATAGAAGGAGAAACAAATGCCAAAGATGAAAACTAAAAGTGCATTAAAAAAACGTATTAAAGTTACCGGAACAGGTAAGGTTATGAGAGAACAAGCCTTCCGTTCACATTTAGCACAAAACAAAACTACCAAACAAAAACGTCAAGCCCGTAAATCAACTCTTATGCACAGAAGCGACCTTAAAAGATTTAAATCATTGATTTAATCTTTCAGCTTGATATTTTATTAACTAAGAAAGGAAAATAAATATGGCAAGAGTTAAAGGTGGAACAGTTACAAGAGCAAGACGTAAAAAATGAATAAAATTAGCTAAAGGTTACTTTGGACATAAATCAATCGGTTATAAAGTCGCAAAACAAGCAGTTATAAAATCTTGAACATATGCATTTAGAGATCGCAAACAAGTAAAGAGAAATTTCCGTAAACTATGAATTGCACGGATTAATGCAGCAACCAGAGCAGAAGGACTTAGTTACTCAAGATTTATTAACGGACTTAAAAAAGCAAATGTTACAATCAACCGTAAGATGCTTTCAGAATTAGCAATCAACGAACCAAAAACTTTTTCTATGCTTGTTAAATTATCTAAGGAAGTTTAGAAAGCACAAAAGAGCAGATGCTCATTTGAGTCAAAATGCAATCTAAAAGCTACACTATAAAAATTAGGTTATTGTGTAGTTTTTTTGTATAACCACAAATTATTTTTCGATGATAAATTTACAATATTAACTTAACAAAAGCAAAAATAATTTTAAACTTACAAAATCATTAACCCTAAAAACTCATTTAATGTAGGATGTAGGCATGGTATCTCCCAATATCCTTCTTTACTGCTTTAAAAACCGTTTTTTTTTTTTTTTTTGGGTTTTAATTTATAATATATTATATGAAACAATATAAAAAATTAAAACATTTGATTTTAGGTGCATCATCAATTGGTGTTATTGCTGTTTCAGCAACAACTACTACAGCACAAAATCAAGATACAACTTCTGCAAGACACTATGATATTGCACCAGAAGTTCAATCTATTACTTATTTAAATAAAACATCCTTGATTTCTAGAGATGTTAATTTAGTTTATGAATCTAATATTGATCAAGCAACTAAAAATCGTCTAAAGGCTGCATTAGCATTTAGAAATATTACATCTTCAGAATCAAGAAATATAGTAGAAGGGAAAACTAATATTCTCGTAGGAATACAAGGTGATAGTGACACCTTAGTTGATGATCAAATTAAAAAAATTGATTCATCAAATGATTTTAATGCTTCTAATTTTGCTAAAAACGATTCATATGTAATTAAAACACAAGATAACTATATTGAACTTTTAGCTAAAGATTCTGATGCTGCTTATTTTGGTGCTACTACTTTATGACATATCTTTCAACAACTTGATGGATATAAAATAGAAGACTTTACCATTAATGACTATGCTGATATTAAAATGCGTGGAATGATGGATTCGTGAAAATTATATTCATATGCTCCAACTCAAAGTAAGCAAGATATTATTAACTTAATGAATTTTGCATCGTTTTATAAACTTAATACCTACATCTGAAACCCAGATCAAAAAATCTTAGGAGAAAATAAATCAAATCGCAATCAAATTGATAGCAAACCTGGTTGAAGTGTGTTATACACAGCAGATGAACTAAAAGATCTCAAAGATATCACCGAAGCATCAAAACAAAGTCACGTTCACTTTGTTTATACATTAGATGCACTAGGTGATTTTAATGCTAAAAATTCTTCACAAACATATACTGATGCTGAATATCAAAAAGATTTAGGATTACTTAAAGAAAAATTATTACAAGTTATCAAAGATGGTGGAGTTCGTCATATAGGAATATTATCACCAGGTGAAGATTCTGTAAAAGTATTGCAGTTATTTAATGATTTAGTAAGTTGATTAAAACAGTTACAAACAGCCTATCCAGATTTAAGCACTCAAATTCTATTTGAAGGTAAATATGGTTATGGTGGTTCTGATTTTACTGATACTAATCACACATCGTTAAATACGGGATATCTACCTTATTATGCTAATTTACCACACGAAGTAATTCCTTTTTTAATTAACGATGCATCAAAAAGATATATTGATGCTTTTACAGTTGATAGATATTCATCTGATTCATATAATATCAAACCTGTGTTTCACAAAACTTTTTCAGTTGATTTAGCAGATAATTCTTGACTACAAAATACCATATTAACTCGTGGAGCAGAAGATTTAATTAAGTTATCTAATAATAACAACGACAATGTTAATCCAGATAAATTTAGTGGATTGGTATTAACTGATGTTAATATCCATCCACAATTTTCTTTGTTTTCATATTATGATTTAGCTAACATCTCTTGAAAAATCTTACCTACACACTCAAATTCACGAAATGAAGCAAAGAAAAAGTTATACTACGATTCGTTTAAAGTGGTTGCATCAAATACACTCCTTGATACTCCAGCATCAATTGCTTTGCGACATGTTGCTAAATATTTATCAGTCGAGTATGCTGGACAAATTAATGTGTTTGGTGATGATCCTTTAAAAGAAGCGGCTACTAATTTTTCAAAATTAGATTTATATACAGGTAATCATTCTACACAAGCGAATGCATATTTAGAACAATTAGATAATATTATTTCTGAAATTCAGTTACTACAAGATAACAAGGATAATTCATTATTTTTAGCAAACATCAAAGATAACTACTTATCTGCAGTTAAAGATATGTTTTCAGCATATAAATATTATGTGCTAGCTTATTTAGAAAACCAAAAAGTTGCTCCAGTTTTAGACCGAGTAGTTAATTTATATAACATCGGTCAAACTTATTTACAAAATTTTGCAACTTACAAATATGGTGATCCAAAATATGGACAAGTGATTATTAAAAACTTAAATGTAGGTGCAGATGTAATGAAAAATCTGCAATCATATCTACAAGATATAGTTTCAAAATATCTTGATAAAGTTCAACCAGTAGGTGATGATGATAGTGATAACCAACCCAGTGTCATTACTTCAATGTCAGATCCGTCTAATGCTTCACTTTCAGATATTTTTATCTTAGGAAATCAAAGACAACTAGTTTATAAAAATAATGGTAGGGGAAATAAAAAAATCAAAACAGGGGATTGATTTGGTGTTTCATTTAAAAAACCAATTCATGCTAAAGATTTACAAGTAAAATTTGGTTCTAATAATAATAATGACAATGAATACTTTAAATCCTTTAAAGTACAATATCAACTTTATGGACAAAGTGATTGAAACGATTTGCAAAAAGATGCAAATACACAAAATCAGCAATCAAGTGGTTCAACTAGTAACGATTACACATTAAATGCTAGAGCATTAACTACCACTACCGATAATAATAAATGAAATATTAGTGTAAATAAAGATAATATATCTGCAATTAGAATTGTAGATACAGAACCTGCAAACACCCAGAGAAATGCTTGGTTTAGAATTTATGAATTTGTTGTAAATACTGATTCTGCACCTAGAATCGGGAAAATTTCAGATAATTTACAAATTTCAGAAGATAATGAAAATCATAACAGTGCTGATTCATCGAATAAACAAACTTTTAATTCTAATAATATAACCAATGTTCAAAAATCAATCTTTGATTTATCTACTAATATAAATAACTTTGCTAATAACAAATACATCCAATTTAAATTAGCAAATGAATCAGAAGTTACATCGGTAGTCATTGAACAAGGTAATAGTAAATTAAATTCAGGGGTGGTAGAATATTGAGATTCACATGCATTGAGCACTTCTAATAATGATGCTTCTACAACAGGTACTTGAAAATTATTTGGTAACATCCGTAGTGGTGCATATCAAATTATCCGTGGTCAAGCTCATGCTCAATTTTTTAGAATTAGATCAACAGATACATCACTAACAGGAACTTGAAATCTTGTTTCATTACATCTTTTCGGGCCTTCAAATCAGTTTTTATATACTGATAAAGATGATTCAAATAAAACTAATTTATTTACCACGAAGTTAAATAATAATGAATTTAACTTGTTTGTAGCAACCCCTAATTCTACAACTGCATCATCTTCACAAACTCAAACAACACAAATTACTTTAAATGATGACAAATATGTTGGATTAGACTTATTAAGAATGTATGAACTTACTAATATTAAGTTTAACGGAAATGCTACACTAGATAACAAAGTTGTTTTAGAAACATCAAGAAACGGAATTGAATGAACACAATATACAGGAACACTTGATGATACTAATAAGTTTGCTCGTTATATCCGTGTTAAAAGAGCAACAAATCAAACACCTTCTTTTTCAAATTTAGATGTAAGTGTTCAAAAACCTAAATCATTTGGTACATTGCTTGGTTCAAATGTGCAAATTATTAATGGTTGAGGTAATGATACTCGTTATTCAGATTCTGCATTAGACGGGGATTATACTACATCTGATAATTTTAAAGGATGACCAAAAAGAAATGATTATATTTTATATGATTTAGGTAAACCTACTACGCTTCAATCCCTTAAACTTTATGTAGATCCCAACACATCTGATTATCCAAGATTCTTTAAGATATATGTTTCAGAAACAAATAGCAACGAATCAAATAGCTGACATGAAATATTTTATTCAGGGAACAAACAAGCTACATCTAATTCATCTACCACTGTAACAGGACCAACCACCTTAGCAGCAGTTAAAGATTTTCAATATCTTTTTGATAACACTCTATCAGATCAGAGATTAAATTATATGGTTAAAGTTGATCCTCAACGCAACAACTTTACCTATTTTGAAGCAGATGCTAGCAAGATTGCTGCATTAAATAACAAAAATATTAGATATGTAAAAATTGTATTTACCAAAGATATAAATGACTTATTACAAGGAACATCGCATAATAAAAATCGTGGTGTAACAATTAATGAAATTGTAATTAATGATAAATGAGATAATGTACCACATTCTGATGCAAGATTTACAGGCGCTAATTATGAACCTACTTTAAAGATTAATTCACCTAAATACTTTGTAGATGGTGATTATTATACATACTGAACACCTGCTCAAAATAATGGAAATTTAAAATTCTATATCAATCCACAAACATATAATGATAAAGATGTTAATGTCTTTTCTGATGGTAGCGCACAAGATGCAACATTTAATGCAATCTGATATAATACAACTACCAATAAAGAAGAAATTACTAAATTAGGAACCTTAAACCTTGAAGCGCTGAGTTTTTCACTTAAAAACTCAGATAATACTAAAAAACTAGTAGGATTCCAAATTAATTGAACAGATAAAAAACCTTTAATTTATGAAATTTCTCCATCTCCACGAGAAACTCAAGACAGCGGAGATCAAACAAATAAACCAACCTTAGCAACCCTAAAAGAATCTTTAGCAACCGCTCCAACTGGATATAATGATTGAACTCAAGATTCTAAAACTCGTTTTGATAAAATAAAGACATCAATTGATGCGATGGCTGCTGAAAATGTTGCATTAACTGATCGTTCACTTCATCAACTTAAAGTTGCTGTTGATGCCGCTAAAGCAGGAACACCAGCAGTTTCGACAGCGAATGTTGCAATCTTAAATAACATCATCAACACTGCATATTCTAATCAATCATACATTCAAGATGCCAACTATGCTAAATATCAATTCTTATTAGATCAAGTGAAACAAATGGCTACTAATCCATCAAAATATTCAAATGATGATTTTAATGAATTAAAATCGCAGCTGGATGCAGCTAAACAAGGATTAAAATATTCTACATATAACCAACAAGTAGCTGAATTTAATCTCAAAGAACTTGATAATCTGAATGCAAATCACTATGATCCGCAAACTTATGCACAACTACAAGAAACTAAAAAAGCACTTGAAGCAAAAATCAAGGATGGAACTGCTACTATCGATGATTTTGTTAAACTTAATGCCCAAGTTGCTTCCAAAGTCGAAGAGCTAAAACCAAATGATTTAGGAACTACATATACAAAGCTAGCAGATGCAATTACTAAAGCAAAAGCATTTATTGTAGAAAATGCTTTAAAATTCCCACAACAATCACAACAATTACAAAAACAAATCGATCAATGACAAGCAACTTTAAACAACAAAGATGCTAAGTTAGAGGATTTACAAAAAGCTTTAGATCGGATGAATCATGCTAATGAAGATTCACAAACTCAAAAAGATGAATTAGTTGCTTCATTGGATAATTTATTAACACCACTTGCTAATACTGATGAAATCTATACCAATGATTCATACCAAGCATATCTTGATACAATCAATCAAATTAAAACAATCAATCATGATCCATCGATGTTAACTGCATCAGATATCCAAAAATATGTAAAACAAATTCAAGATGCACAAAGTATGTTAGCAATTTCACCAACCAAACTTGAAACTGCTAAAAAACAAGCTGTCACATTGACCGAAGGCCTAGATTCAGAAGTTCAACAAGAATTTAAAGATCAACTTGCAAAAGCAAAAGATACTGCTGCATTAGCTAAAATCATTAATGCAATTAATGATAAAGTGCAACAAAGCAAGAAAAATAAAGAAGTTTTATCTAATAGCATCAAACGTTTATTAGATAAACTAACAAATGAAAAACTCAAAGCAGACTTAGAGCAAGAAGTTAAGGAAGCTAAAACCGAAAATGAATTAGCAAACTTTAAATCAAAAGTGTTACAACTATTAAGTCCAAAACCAACCTTACCTACTCAGCCAGATACACCAGAAAATGGTGATAATGATACTCAAAAACCAGAGCAAGGCGGAAGCACTAATAACCCATCAAATACCGAAGGTTCAAAACCACAAGAAGGAGGCAATAGTGGATCAACAACCACTCCACCTACTTCCGAAAACAAACCAAAAGACCAAAATCCACAAGATAATAAAAATGCACAAACATCAAAAACTGTTGAAAAATCTACTGGACCAACTGGTGGAGCAATTGCTGGTATTGTAATCGCTGTATTAGCATTTGTTCTCGGTATAGCAACCTTTGGATATACTTGATTTAAAAACAAGAAGAAAAAATCAAATCAATAATTTTTAAAAACATCGCATCTGCGATGCCTAAATGCAATATAAAAAGCTACACTATAAAAATTAAGTTATTGTGTAGCTTTTTAAATTGTGTTTTAGAAGAGCAGATGCTCTTTTTGTTTTGTTTATCGTTTTGATTTATCATACGGGATTCCTGCTGCGGCAGGTCCATATGTATTGCGACTTGTAGCAACTAAGACTATTAAAGTTACAATATAAGGTAAGATTTGGAACAAGTCTTTATAACGACGGAATCCTTCCCCGAATGAGATCGCTCCATAAAATGAAATGGAAAGTAGAATTGAGAAGAATAGCGATACTATAATTGAAATTGATACCTTTCATCTTGAAGTTATCATTATTGCTAATGCGATGAAACCAAAACCAGAAACATCCTTAGTCAGTGAAAACTCGGTGAGTCGACTCGATTGAATAAAGATTGAACCAGCAACACCTGAAATTAACCCTACAATCATTAACCCTTGTCATTTCATGCGATTAACATTAATTCCAGCTACATCAGCTGCTTGTGGATTTTCTCCTATCGCTCTAAATCTAAGTCCTCATTTGGTTTTACGCAATGCAAATCAGGCTAAAAATGTGATTACAACGGTTAAAACAACCTTTAGCGAAAGTATATTCCCATACTTGTTTTCATTGGTATCTAATGCAAGTTCAAAACGGTTTTTAAACTCTACATATTGTCCTGCATATACTTTTGAAGCAAGCAGATACACGATTAAAGCACCAATTCCACCAGCAAGTATATTAATTGCAAATCCTACAACGGTTTGGTCTGCTTTTAACTTTATAACAGCAAACCCGAATAGGAACGAGAGCAACAAAGTTGTAATTGAAGAAAGAAATACTAAAGGGATATTAGTTCAAACATTGTTGGTTTTAATTACTTCGGTAAATATTGTGCTATAAACAGCATATACAGAAGCACCGAACACCATAAATCCATTAATTGCAATGTTAACTATCCCAGCACGTTCGGAGAAAATACCAGAAATTGTTCCTAATAACAAGATACAAAGAAAGAATGCACCATGACTAATAATAATTTCCATTATGTAACCTCCTCTTTGATCTTAAAGGCCTTAAAGTATTTATCTTTTATTTTCTTAATAAATGCTAAAAACAGTTCCTCTTGAAAATGTTTGAAATTATTTTTTAACATTTTTACTTCATTTTTATGTTTTCCAAGTAAGTCTCGATAAATATTTAATCCAGCAACTTCTTTTTGGGCATTATGCTGAAATTTAATTTTCGATAACTCATCATACATCTGCATCAGTTGTTCGTTGCTAAAGTCTTTTGAAGCAATAATCCTTTGGGCTACATTATTTTGGTAGTCTTTTTCGGTTTTAGCAAAAGCTCGTTTGAGTTTTTGACCTTCAAATCATTTGTTTACTAATTTAAAGCGATTCGGAACAAAAACACTAAATTTTTGTTGATAGTATTTTTTAAATTCTTTCCAGTACTCTTTATTCGTAATCAGATAACTTTGTTTAAACAATCACCGAAACGGTTTAAATTTATAAAAGATTAGTGACAGCGAAGCGATGAAGATAATAATTCCATAAATTAGCATAAAGAATTCTTCTCGAATTGCTTCGCTTCCTTGTGGAATAGCTTGAAAGAAAGTTTCTGATGTATATAGCAGTGAGTATAAAAATGCAGATAAAATGACTCCTATTGGTGAATTTAAAGCAATCAAGGCGATAGAGATTGAATCAAATCCGATGACTATTGGTGAATTTGATGCTTCTAAGGAATTACGTTGTAAGACTATGTAATAAAATCCCGCAAATCCTATGAATGCTCCCGACAATCCCATCACCATTACAGTCAGCATTTTTTCATTTATACCTACATATTTTGCATTGGTTTTATTTAAGCCAACCATTTTGATTTTATAACCTATTGAAGTTTTTGCATAAATATATCAGATTAAAACTGCAAAAAAACCTAATAAAACTAGTCCTGCATAAATAAAGTTATATGTAACTGTTTCACTAATAAATATTTGTGTTGTTCCTTGGATTTGATCAAATCAAGGTTCTAAACCAGTTCCAAATGCACCGTTATCCTTTTTAAATAAATATTGTGCTAAGTATGCAATTATTCAATTAAAGAAGATGGTTGAAATTACTTCATGTACATTTAAATATGCTTTTAAAAGTCCTGATAAAGCACCCATAATAAATGCAACTATAACAAAGATAAATAGCATTATCACAAGGTATGAAACACTTATTTTATTAACGGGTGTTCTTGAAAGAATCAATACAGCAAAAAAGATAATTGCTGGTGTTGTCATCTGGTTTGCAGCACCAATATTAAACAATCCTGACTTAAATCCGATGGAAACACCTATTCCGGCGAAACCGAAGAAAATTAAATAAAGCAATAAATATTTTTGGTTTAATGAATCAAAAGCAAAAGTAAATACATATGTTATAAATGTGAAAAGTCCTGTTTGCCGACCATTTTGACCCGATCTACCTAGAATCATATAGAAGACTGAAGCAATTAGTAAACCAAAAAATATAGCTCATAAGGATGAATAAATTTTTGTTCGAGTGTTTTTCTTTTCTTCAAACATAAAGAATCGTCGAGTTGATTCCATAAATGAAGCAAATTTACTATCTGCATATTTATGCATTTACACCTCCTTCTTTTTTATGTGCCATATATATACCAATTTCTGTTCTGGTTAAATCTTGAGCTTGTTTTACTGCCAATATTTCTCCACTGTTAATTACAGCAATTTTATCAGCAAGAGCAAGGACTTCATCAAGTTCATATGAAATTAATAAGATTGCCTTTCCGTTTTTCTTTTCTAATAAAATTTGTTCATGAATGTTTTTAATTGCTCCAACATCTAAACCACGGGTAGGTTGCACAATTAAAATAAAATCATGTGGGGTATTCATTTCGCGACCAACAATAAATTTTTGTTGGTTTCCACCAGACAATTGTCTTGCTTGTGACAGACCACCTCTTGTCCCACGCACATCATATTTAGTTGTAATTAGGTTATTTTCTTTTTTAATCTTCGCATCCCTTAAGATACCAAATCTCACATATTCACTATCTCATAAACGTCTTAATATTGTATTATTTTTGATGTTATAATCTAAAACAAGTCCGTGTTTATGTCTGTCACTTGGTATAAATGTAACACCTAAACGTGATATGTTTTTTACTCCATAATCAGTAAGTGAAATATTTTCAGTAGTGTCTTTTTTAATCATAAATTTAGCCTGGTTTTGTTTAAATACAAAAAACATATATATAAGCAAACCGATTAAAAAGATACTACTAAAAACGATTACTAAACTTTGAAATACTAATGAAGTTGAACTTCTAATGATTAACGAGAAAACAAAATCAATCAATGCTATTAATGATAATAATCCTATAAGATGAGCACTTAAAAGTTCGTGTTTTTTGTTTTTAAACTTTCCGTAAATTGTTGAATATCAAAATGAATGTAAAACAATTAATCCGAATGCAAAAAAACAAATAATCGATATCATTAATAAAACAATTAATGCCACAGTGTTGTATTTAAATAACAACCCTGCAAATATTAAGGTGAAAAAAAACATTATTATCATACTTGAAAAAGATCAGGTTGCTAGTTTTTGAAATGGTAATTTCATTTTATTTAACCCATTTAAATAGAACTTATTTATTACATGTTTAATTTGAATTCCAAGTATTAATTTAAAAAATATTCCTAATAATAATACAAATCCAAAAATGAATATGCCACCTAAAATTCTAAATGTAAATTGTTCTGATACTTGCTTTGGTACTGCTATTAATACAATTCCGACTATTAGCATCAATAAACTTAAAACAAACAATCCGATGTTTTTAAATTTATTTGCTCTTGCTATCTCTTTAACACGTTTTTGTGATAACTGAGTTTGTGCTAGTAAAATATCACCAGATATCGTCTTTTTCATTCCGCTAACAACATATTCTAAATCTAATTGTCCGTTCCCTTCAACTCCAGCAATTGCTAGTATTTCACCAGATTTAACATCTAAAGAAACATTTTTAAGGGGCTTATCTCCTTGGGTTGAAACATTTTGAATGCTTAATACAACAGGATTTTTGGTGGTATCAGAATATTCATTTCTGGTGATTTCAACATCTCCTCCCACCATTCTTGAAGCCATTTCTTCTATCGATGCATCTTTAACAGCAAAGTCACCAGTTACTTTTCCTAAACGCAGGACGGTAGCATTATCAGAAACTTCCTTTATTTCGCCTAATTTATGTGAAATAAATAGAATTGTCTTTCCTTGACTACGAAATAGTTTAAACGTTTCTAACAACCCTTGAATTTCTTGGTCTGTTAATACGGCAGTTGGTTCATCAAAAATTAAAATATCTGAATCACGATAAAGCATCTTCATAATTTCAACTTTTTGTTGAGTAGCAACCGTTTCAGTTCCAGTAACTTTATTTAAATCAAAGTATAAATTAAATGATTCTTGAATTGCTTTTATTTTCTTTATTGCGGGTTTAAAATCAATGATTCGGGTGTGTTTGTTATTATCTTCACTACCTAAAACGATGTTTTCTAGATTTGTATATACATCTACTAGTTTAAAGTGTTGATGCACCATACCAATTCCGAGACGATTTGCTTCATTTGGTCCATCTATTGAAACTTCTTTATCATTAACTTTAATAATTCCTTTATCAGGTTCGTAAAGTCCAAATAAAATAGACATTAAAGTACTTTTTCCGGCACCGTTTTCTCCTATTAAGGCATGAATCGTACCTTTTTTAACTTTAAATGAAATATTTTGATTTGCTTTTATTTCACCAAAGGATTTACAAATATCAATAAATTCTATTGCGTGTTTTTCCATCTTACTCCTTTAATGACATAATGATAGAAAACACATCAAATATGATGTGTTTTGATAAAACTAATTATTTGTTTACTTCTTCAACAAGTGAATTAATTAAATTAGCTAATTGATCATCTGTATATGCTGTTCCATCAGTAGTTGCTTTATTTGAATCGATAAATGCTTTTTGATCTGCTGTTAATGATCTAAATTTGGTTTCTGCTGCTGTTATAGCTTCATTCATTTTTTCTCTTTTTGTGGTATTTTTTAATGAAGATGGAGCTAAACCAACTCAACCTTCAGCGAAGTCACCTTTTACACTGTTTTTGTCCCCAAATACAGGTTTCTTAGTATCACCAAATGCTTTTTCTAAAATTGAATCATAAACAGCCTGAGCCATATTTTTAAGCACTGATGTTAAGAATCTATCAGGTGCAGAAAGTGATTTACCTTGGTCAACATCCACTCCTACAATATATGTGGATTGGTTATTTTGATTAAGTTTATCTAATGTTGCTTTGGTAGCAGGTCCAGCTACTGGATAAATTAATACTGGGTTAGAAGCTAATGCAGATGTTATAACTGGGTCCATTTGTGGTCCAGGTTGGAACCCTGAATCTAATCTAACTGCTTCATGAGTAACTTTCTTGCTTGGGTTTTCTTTGTTTCATTCTAAAATACCTTTTAGATATCCAGTAATATAGTCGGTTACACCGTGAAATGCTCCACCACCAAATGATGAAAGTTTTTTATCAGTTTCGTTTTCTGCAACATATTTAGCTAATGCATAACCAGCCATTCATGATGCTTCGTTTACATTAAAGTTAATATTATAAATATCAGGATAATTAAGTTCAGTTGGATTTAATGCAAAATCCACATTAAATATTTTTACTCCTTTTTGTTTTAATGCAGCATTATTTTGTTGAATAAAGTTTTTAATGTGATCAATATGGGTAAATCCTGAAAGAACTCAAATTTTTGCTCCCGATGTTAAAGCAGCTCTATATGAATCGTCATATTTACCTTCTCTTGGTTCAACTGATTTTACTTCAAGTTGATTTTTTCCATCTTTTCTTGTTTGATCTAAAATGGTTAATGCCGCTTCTCATTGTGATTGGTTAAATGATTTATCAGTTACATGCCCTGTGTCAGTAATAACATATATTTTAGTTCCTACCATACTATCTGGTAATGTAAATGTGTTATCCTTAGTAATTGTAGCAACACGTTCATTTGGATTAATGTAATTGCTTGGATTAGGAATATCAAGAACTTCCTTTTTTGGTGTTTGAGTCTTTGTTCCACATGATGCTGCAATCAATGCAGTTGTAGCAGCAATTGGTGTTCCAAACCCGATTACAAATTTCTTAAATTTTTTTGTCATATTATTTTAAATCTCCTATTTATATATGTATAAATTTTATAGAATTTTTCAGTTTTTATTTGTATTTAACTATGATATAAACAAATTTCTTGTTTCAAAATTGCAAAATTATGAAAATAAAATCATTTTTATATTAAATAAGCGAATAAACTTATTTATTTATATTTATCAGGATGTTCTTTTTGCATCTTTTTGATAAATTCTTTTTTATCCATTTGTCCATATTTTTGCATTAACTCAATGCATTCTTGGTATTCTGATAATGCTCAATCAACATCTTCAAATCCAGAAATCTCAGTAATATTAGGTCTTTTTCAGTTTTTATATGTTGAAAAGAAGGTTTTTACAGTATCTAAAAAAGGTGCTGGTAAATCTTTTAAGGTTTTAATGTTATCTAAACGATAATCATCAGCATGTACAGCAATTAGTTTTGTATCAGTTTCTCCATCATCAATCATTTTCATCGCTCCAATAATGCGAGCTTTCAACGAAACACCAGGAATAAATGTCTCAGGTGAATATAATAATACATCTAATTCATCTCCATCTCAATCTAGTGCATCTGGAACAAATCCATAATTGCATGGATAAACAAAATCACCACGTAAAATTCGATCAACTTCTAGTTGCTTGGTTTTTCGATTATATTCATATTTTATGGGAGAGTTCTTTTGAATCTCTATTTTTACATTAATTATATTTTTCATATTTATATTATATATAAAATCTTTAAATACTTTATATCCTGTTTTATCTTTTTAATATTTACAAAAATGCATTGAAATGTTAATATAAAAGTATAATTTAATCAACTTATTGGAGAATGATGAATCTAAAAAGTGAACAATTAAATATTGATAATTCTGTTTGTATTGATTTGGATCAAATATTAAGTTATGATGAAAAATTTCAACTCCTAAATAATTTGCTAGATAACAAAATAAAGATAGAAAAATGTAGTAAATATGCAAAATTTTTCAAATATTCCAGTTTAAATAACACAGACAGTTTTCTTCTTATTGCTAATATAACTTATTTAGGTGGTAATGGACAACATCCTATTTATAAAAAGAGAATTCAACTAAAATCTTGGTATAAAGATGTGATAAATACGAACAAAAATACCTTTATTCTTGGTATATACAAATATAATACAAATATCATATTTGTTTCTTTTGATACACAAACTTATATAAACAAGAAAATGAATAATTCATCTGCGCATGTATATATAAATGATTTAAGTCAGGGGTTAATGTATGGAATATTTGAAAAATATGATAAAAACAACAATAAAATAACTGTAATCAGAAGCGATAAAATTAATGATTATTTGAACAAGCGAATAAATAATAATCCATCATTAATAAATCAAATAAATTTATTTAATCTTTCTTTAAAATGAAATATACAAATTAAAGGTATTGATGCATATAAACAGATGTTTTGTGCAAACTTTAAAAACACATTTCAAGCAGAATGAAGTGGTTGATATTTAGAATATTTGTTTGAAAAATTCATTAAAGATAATAAGATATATAATATTGTTTATACTAATTCAGAAAACATAAATAAAAAAGAATTTTTGGATTTTGATTTATATTTTAAAAATGATGATTTTTATGGTGATTTAAAATCAAGCGATGAAAATAACATACAAATTATTGGAAATGATATAGAACACATCAATGATGCTTTAATAAAACACAATAAATTATGATACCTAATTTATGAACATAGTTCATTAAAAGATAAAGATAGTAACACAAATTATCAAACTACTCGGTTTTGAAACAATTTAAAACAACATAGAAATATCAAACAAATTGATGATTTTATCTCCGAACAACAAGATATTTCTTCATTAAGTTATATCAACAGAATGAAACATTCTATAAAGTTTAAGAAGATGTATATTCTAGAAGTAAATAAGATAAATATCAAATATGTGTTCAACTTATTTAAACAAGGTAAACAACCTGATGGTAGTTTAAGAAAACCTAAATATTCAATCAATAAAAATGCTATAGATAACTTTATTATATATTCATTTGATGTAGAAAGGAAATAAAATGAAATTTATCGATTTATTTGCTGGTATCGGTGGTTTTCATCAAGCGATGAAAATTGTTGATAAGGATGCAATTTGTGTTCTTGCATCTGAAATAGATAAAGAATGTGTTGCTGCTTATTATGATAATTACCATCTTGATTCGAATCTAGATGTTGTTAATATAAAAGTGGATTCGATTCCACAACACGATATTTTATTCGCTGGATTTCCTTGTCAGGCTTTCTCAAAAGCAGGTAAACAAGAAGGTTTAAACGATACAAGAGGTACCTTGTTTTTCCAAATTGAAAGAATTTTAAAACATACTAAAACAAAATACATCTTATTAGAAAATGTTCGTAATCTTATTAGTCACGATGGTGGTAGGACATGAAAAATTATTCAAGAAAATCTATATAAATTAGGTTATAGATTAACTAAAAATCCTCTCATACTAAGCCCGCACCAATTTGGCATCCCGCAAATTCGCGAACGTGTCTATATACTAGGTAAATACGACCCAAAAAACAAAGATGTTCCTTTAAATATCTCATTTCATAATTTAATAAAAAAAGATGCAAATTCTGTTAATAATATTTTGGATAAAAATATTGATAATTCAAAATATCATATTAGTGAATATGATGAAGAAGTACTAAATTTTTGAAATGATTTTTATTTAAATATAAATCAAAAAGTTATTGGTTTTCCTGTTTATATTGAATATTTAAATAACAACGATGTCGATCCTTTATTTCCGAAATGAAAACAAGATATTATTAAAAAAAATCAAAAACTATATAATCAAAACAAAACTTTTATCGACAATTGAATATCAAAAGATATTTCACACATTAGGAAAACTCATCAAAAATTTGAATGACAAGCAGGGGATAAAATCAACAACATCTGAGAAGGAATCATTCAATTTCGTCCTTCTGGTATAAGGGTCAAAAAACCTGATGTATTCCCTGCATTAGTCGCGATGGTTCACATTCCGATAATAGGTAAATACAAAAGAAGACTAACACCAAGAGAATGTGCGAGATTACAAAGTTTTCCAGAAAATTTTAAATTACATCAAAATGATCAAAAAGCCTATAAGCAATTAGGAAATAGCATAAATGTTACAGTGGTTTCAGAACTTATTAAGAAACTTTTAAAGCAGTAAATAAATGTTAAAAACATAAATTATTTTGAAAATGTATAAGACTTACAAAATCACTATTTTAACACCAAATAGCAATTTATGAAAATATATGAAACGAATTACAAAATTTAGCACTCAAATGCTTGGGTTGCTTTGTTTTTTTTTTTTGTAAAATAAAAAAGTATAAAAGCTTATTATGCAAAAAAATTTTTAATTATAAATAGGAGGTTTTATGCCTGGAAACAAAGGAAATAACAGACCAGATAACGATCCAAATCGTGCTGGATGACCATCAAAAACCGGAAACCCATCTGGTGGTGCCCGTGGAAACAACAACCCTAAAAAATAAATAATTTAATTTATATAAGCTTTATACATTTTAATATTTAAACATCTTACAAAGGAGATATTATGACAACAAAAGCAGAAAAATTATGAAGATTACAATTTGGTGATAGTAATACAGGAAAAGATTATGCAGGAACTATTGTTCATTTTGATGAATATGGTAAAAAATCAGTCTTTGGATGAAATATCGAACATATTACACCAGAATCTTTAGGTGGAACCGATGCATATACAAATCTTACAGTTGCTAATGTTAAGAACAATTCATTGAGAGCAGATCGTACTTCATGAAATTTAAACGGAACTAATTTTCAAGTTAAGAAGGTTGATGGTTACAGCAGTAGTGGAATTTATGATATTTCTAATCCACACCAACCAAAACTTCTTACAAAAAGTCACAAATTTTAATAGAGGTTTATAATAACTAGAAGATTAAAATACGACATCTTATTATTAACTATCATTTCTGCATTATTAATTTTTCTTTCTTTATATGATTTAGATTCACTAATTTGAATTTGAGAAAGGGATATTGATACTTGGAAAAAGGTAGTTAATATTTTTGTTGCTTTTTCTGGATTATTGGGTGTTTTCTCTATTATTTTGTTTGCTAAAAGAAAGAAAATTGCTTATATTTTGGCTATTACTAATGCAATTTTATATCTTTTCTTTTCTTTTACAAACGGATTAGTTATAGATGGATTTATCCAAATTCTTTATATCCTTATTTTGTTTTATATTTATATAAAACAAATACTGATTCATAAGCACAATAAAAGGATTAGGGAACTAAGACTATCATTATATGCAGCGATATTATTCTTTATAATCTTTGTAGTAATTTCAACATCATTTTACTTTTTAAATCCATACACAAATGATTTTATTAGTAAATTGCTTAGGATAAACTACATCGAATTTAATTCTAATTTTAAGTATAAAACATCAGCATCTGCAATCCTTGCTATATTTAATGCAATATCTATTATCGCATTGATTATGATGGCATTTGGATTTCGATCAAATTGAATAATTTGATGTTTTAAAAACATCTTCTGCTTTGTTTTCTTCTCTGGTATTGGTTTTTTAAGTTGAACCTTGATATTTATTAATTTTATATATTTATCCATATCTATATATTTATACTTTATCACATCAAAAGAATCAAGATTATCAATTGCTTTTGTCGGTATGGGCGCAAGTGGAAAATCCAGTATTATCAATAATCTCAGAGAATTTTTAAATCAAAATAACATCCAAATTATTGATGAAAGACTAAAAGATGAAAAGATTTTCATAGATTATATGAATGATATGAAGAAAAACGGATACAGAACTCAAAAAATATTCTTCAAAGATCGATATATACAAATCAAACAGATGCAAAATTTCAATAAATCCTTAATAGATAGACATATGATAGATGATTTCTTGTTCCCAAAATGTTTAATTAAGATAAATTATTTTACTAAATGACAAAAATTTGCTTGAAACTACTTCTATTATCCTTGATATAAGTTTTTGCTTTCTTTGGAACCAAAAATTGATTTAGTCTTTGTAGTTTTAAAAGATATAGACTTTATATGAAAAAATCGCTTATATGCAAGCAAAAACCACCAATTACAAACAGAACGAGATCGCAGAAAGATTGAATTGAAGAACAAAGAGTTTTTTAAAGTTGTAAATATTGAGTATTTAAATAATAGGCAACTAGGTAAATTACTTTCAAAGAATTTAAAAATTTACTCTAAAGAACATCATACATTTATAAATATTGAAAAAGATATAGCATCATCAAAAATTAAACAAATAATCGAATCAAAATTAAAAGAAAATTTTAAATTATAATAAAATTTATTTCATAAGTCAAACCTTTGATTTTCAAAGGTTTGCTTTTCATATTTTTTTCATAAATATTTTATGTTTTCTTATGATTTCCTTTTTTTGTAATATAGATATGATTCTTTTGCAAAGAATTTGTTTATTATAAGGAAAGGAGGGATTATGAGAATTGCAGGATATTGAAGAAGATTAGGAAGTCGTTTTATAAACGGTTTACTAGTTACGGTACCTTTGGAATAATGGGAATAGTTTTTCTAATTAATTTTATACAAGGTAAGCTTAATTTAGGAATGAATGCTGTTAATATTACATATAGTCATGGAAGTGGCAGAATGTTAAAATTATGACTTTTTAGAGCTATATGAAGAATGCTTATTTTTACATTTATCATAGACTTTTTTTACTATTATAATGAAAAAAGGAACATTTCCTGAAAAGTGAGCAGATAACTATATAGTTATTAGAGATTAATTTTCCATATTTAATACCTTTGATTTATTCAACGGTATTTATTTTTATATTTTTCTTTCCTTTTCTCTGAATGAATTTCTTTTTAGTTTAAATATAGTAAAGTCTTTGAGATCATAGTAAAATATTTACATAATATATGTAAGGAGAATCATGACAAAAAACAAAACTAAGTTAACTGCTAAAGAAACTAAATCTTTAGAAATACTAAAAAATCAATATAAACAAATTATCGATGATCTTTCACCGACAGAATTTAATAAAGATCAAAAAGATCTTGCTAAAGAAATCATTGATAATTGCACAAATCCAAATAACATACAATATATTTTTCAATTTATTGCACAGAGGGTAAAAACAGGTTTTACCTTTGATGCAGCACCCGAAAGCAATAGCAAAACTATTGCTATCTTAAGAAAAGATGATAAATTATCTTTTAATTTTGATGATAAACTGCCAAAAGACCAAAACACATTAATCATAGGTGAAAACTATGATGCATTAAAGAATCTAATACTCATAGAGAGAGAGAGAGAGAGAGAGAGAGAGAGCGGGGTTAGATTATAAATATGATGTAATTTATATCGATCCTCCTTACAACACTGAAAGATCTGCATCAGATGGAAATAATGTTGCAGATGATACTGAAAACAAGAAAAACAAAACTTTAATTTACCGTGATAAATATACTAGAAACGGTTGATTAAATATGATGAACGAACGATTTCGTATGGCAAGAGAACTTCTCAAAGATGATGGAGTTATTTTTGTTTCAATCGATGATAACCAACAAGCATATTTGAAAATTTTAATGGATGAAATTTTTGGTGAAAATAATTTTGTAGCATCATGTATATGAGTAAATAACTTTGGAGGAAGAAGTGATAAAAATAACGTTGCTTCTTGTCATGAATATATACATATTTATGCTAAAAACATAGACAATTTAAGTTTTAAAAAAGTCGGGATTCAAGAAAATACAAACAAATGAAAATTTAACGAAAAATTAAATTTATATGAAAAAGAATTATATCCATTGCAAAAAGGTGGTGGAGCAGAAACATTAAATGAGAGACCAAATATGGGTTATATTATTTGATGAAACAAAGAAACAAATGAGTTTATTATTGATAATGATGGTATAAAAAATAAGGTAAGCGATAAAACATCAAGTAGTGATTTCAACTTTATATATGACTTTGATACACCAAAACGAAAAACTCTTTTAGAATCTGGATTTATACATATCACTCCTGCTATAAAAAAGAATAAGAACAAGTTAGGCCGTTGAAGGGTTGGACTAGATAAAGTTCAATTACTTATAAAAGAAAATAAATTAAAGGTAAAAACAACTAAAGATTCGAACATTGTTTATGAATATGAACATTCTGAATTTATTCCGAATAAAAGTTATCAAAAATTTAAATCAGTTATTGCTAACTTTTCGTTTAATGAACTTTTAGATGATTTATATTGAGATAAAAGCATTTTTTCATCAATAGATTCGTCAGGTGGAACAACAGAATTCACAAATATTATAAAACCAGCAGATGGAATGTTTAATAATCCAAAACCAGTAAATATTATTAAATTATTAATAAATTTACATCCCAATATAAACCTTAGAATTTTAGACTTCTACGCCGGTTCTGGAACAACCGGTCATGCTACTTTACAATTAAATCGTGAAGATGGGGGTAACAGGACTTTCACACTTGTTACAAATAATGAAAACAGCATTGGTAGAGATATAAACTATGAAAGGTTAAGAAGAATAAACACGAGAACTAATTTAAATAAGAATGAATATAATCTCACTTGATACAAAAACAACGATCCATATAATTCTAATTTAAATGTATATTGACTTGATAATGATGATTATATTGATATAAGCTTATTTTCAAACATTACTGTTAAAGAAATAGAAGAAAAATGAAAAAACCTAATTAAAAATTTCGGTGTACAAGAAACTAATTTTGATAAAGATGATTTACTTACTGAACTTTTAACCTTAAAACCTTTAATTAAGGATGGTAAAAATTAGTATGAAACTCATAAAACCACAAGAAAAAGTAGTAAAACAACTTTGTAGAGAAGCGCAAGGTCATCTTAAATCCATAAATATAAATGATGAAAATCCTCAAGGTAAAACAGTATATTTTAAAGCACCTACTGGTTCTGGTAAAACCTTTATGATGTTAAATTTCATTCACCAAATGATTAAATGACATAACAAAACTCTTAAAAAAGACAAAATAATCTTCATTGTTACAACTTTATCAGTTGCCAAACTACCAGAACAACTAGAAAATAATTTTAATGAATATAAAAGGTATTTAAAAGGTTCGGATATTTTAGTCGAACGTATTGAATCTCCTTCAAATAAGAAAAATTATTCTAAAGAAACCAACTATCGGTTTTTTGCTGCTAATAATAAAGTTTTTATAATTGGTTCTTCTTCATATAGCAAAAATACTATTTTAAAAGAACAAAATGCTATCGAAAGTTTAATTAGTCAAATCAAAAAAGAAAAATATAAATTAATCTACATCCGCGATGAAGCACATATTGGTTCTGATGTTGATAAATCTAAAGGAAACGGAAAAACTGAACAAGCAAACTTAGATAAGTTTGAAAATTTAATGCAATCAAATGCTCATTTTACTGTTAAGATGACTGCTACTCCAAAAGATTATAAAAATCTGATTGAACTAACTGAAAAACAATTAATGGAAGCAGATATTAAGTTATTAAAAATACATAGGATTTTTAATAAAGGACTAAATGACATCAAAGATGATATCGATCTAGAAACAATTTTAGATATTGCATGTAAAGAATTTAAACATATTAAAGCAAGATATAATGATGCAAAAAAAGAGCCAGATTTAGTTGGTATTAATGCTGCGATGCTTATACAGGTTGATAACAGCAGTAATATAGACCTAAATAAAAAAGAAGAATTTAGTAAAAATTTAAATAAAATTAAAGAAATTTTAAATAAATATAATTTAAAATATGTTCAATATTTTGATGATGATATTAATGAAAAACAACTTCGGACTAAAGATGGATATTCACTTAAAGATATTTCTAAAAATTCAGATAATACTGATGTAATTATCTTTAAAATCGGTGGTTCAACTGGTTGAAATATCCCAAGAGCTTGTATGTTGGTACAACTGCGTAATATTTCGTCTAGCACCTTACCAATTCAAACTATTGGAAGAATTAAACGAAATCCTGTACCTAAAAAGAAGCAAAATCTAGATTCGGAAGCACTTAAATACTATATTTATAGTAATGTTGACTATGAAAAAAGAGAAGCAATAAAGTTATATCTTAAAGATGAGTATAATAGCGAGAAATTTGTTATAGGTCAATTGAGAAACTTTGATATTGTTAAACAAAAAAATCAATCGGAATATGAAGCAAAAATCAAAGAAAAAATTGATGAATTTAATAATATTACTATAGATACATTTATAACTATAAAAGAAGAAATTATCAACGAATACAAAAACAAAGGATATATTGTTGCACAAACAGAAAAATATGGAAATAAAGTAATCAACAGTGAAATTATAGAAAATAAAATTGATATGGAACAATATAATCTATTGCAAATTGATAAAAATAGTAATTATTTAACAGATGCTATTATTAAGGAAATTGATGCTTTTTATCAAAAAGTAGATGGTTTTTATAAAAACAGCAAAAATGAAAATCAAAACGAAACATCTAATAAATATAAAAAAGCAGTCCAATTTTTTGACAAAACTATATACTGATATATTTTTATCAAAAAGTATTTAAATATACTCATAGAAATTTATAAAGAACTAAATAAGAAAACTGTAGATGAAGGAAAAATTGAATTCTTTTTTCTCGAAGATAAAATACTACCTACGGAAATTACTGTATTTGTCGATAAGCAAAAAAGCGAATGTACTAATTGTGTTAAAGTATCCGAAAATATGAAATATGCATACACAAATTATGATAAAGAAATAAATATATACCTTGATTCTTATCCGGAAACTGTTTTTGCAAATGAAATTAAAAATTTAATCAATTATAACAATGATATGGATGGTAACTTAAAAATATGAACTAAAAACCCAGTATTCGAAGGGATTAACATCGAATACTATGATTCAGAACTTAAAAAAGGTTCAAGTTATCCAGATTTTATATTGAAGTATAAAAATCATTTTGTATATATAGAAGTTAAATCAGAAAATGATATCGATTCTCAAAAGACCGAAGATATTCTTAAATCATATAAAAAATATATAGAAAACTATAAAACAAGCACAAATATAAACTTAACTCTTTTAATAGCAAAAATTGATAAAGATAAAAATATTTCATTCTCTGGGGATTCAACATTAGAAAGTGTAAGAATAATTCTTCAAAATCAAAGTGTTAAACTCAAACAGATAATTAAATCAATATCAGAAAATAATCTTGTTTCACAGGAGAATAATGAACAAAACTAGTGTAAAGAAATCTAAATTACAAAAGAATTTAGATGAACTAAAGAAACAAGAAAAAGCTAGAATTGATGAGCTTTCTTGAACTGAATTTAACCAAGACCAAAAAGAAATTGCTAAAGAAATTATTGATAATATTA
Organism: Mycoplasma sp. 394; assembly: GCF_054353895.1. Taxonomy (NCBI): domain Bacteria; kingdom Bacillati; phylum Mycoplasmatota; class Mollicutes; order Mycoplasmatales; family Mycoplasmataceae; genus Mycoplasma; species Mycoplasma sp. 394. The sequence goes on from NZ_JBTHHL010000006.1 coordinate 51,076, forward strand.
CTAATCCAAATAGAGTGCAATATATCTCACAATTTATTATTCAAAGAGTAAAAATGGGTTTTACCTTCGATGCAGCACCTGAGTCAGATAGTAAAACTATTGCTATTTTAAGAAAAGATGATCAATTATCATTTAATTTTGATAATAAACAACCAAAAGATCAAAATACCTTAATCATAGGTGAAAACTATGATGCATTAAAGAATCTCATATTAATTGAAAGACATAGACAAAGAAACGGATTAGATTTTAATTACGATGTTATTTATATCGATCCCCCTTATAATACCGAAAGTTCATTAAAAGATGGAAATAAATTAGCAAATGATAAAGAAAACATTGCAGCAAAATCATTTAGTTACCGTGATAAATTCACACAAAATGGTTGACTAAATATGATGAATGAAAGGTTACAACTAGCAAGAGCGCTGTTAAAGGATAATGGGGTTATTTTTGTTTCAATTGATGATAAACAAGAAGCATACTTAAAAGTTTTAATGGATGAAATTTTTGGTAGAGAAAACTTTGTCACCTCTTTTTCTTGAGTGTCTAATAAAAAAGGTAGACAAATATCTGGTTCGCTAGTATCAAAAACTAATGAATTTATCTTAGTATATACAAAAGATAACGAAGCGATTGATTATGAATTTAAAGAAGATTGATATTATCTTACTTCGTTAATGCCATATATCTATGAAGAAAAAGACACAGAAATACTAAATGACACAAAAGGTCCTTTTATAATTCAAAATGAACTACACAATACTAATATCAATGCATTTAATTATAAAACAAGACCTAAGTTATATTTTCCTATATACACAAATGGTAAAGATATATCGATACAAAAGAAAGATAACTACCAAGAAGTATTTCCACCAAAAAATAAATCAGGTGTTCAAGGCGTATGAAGGTGATCAAAGCAAAAAATAGAAAATGAAAAAGATGATCTTTTTGTTATAAACAAAAATGGGACATTTAAGGTCTACACAAAAGTCAGGGAATTTAAGTATAAAGTTAAGAACTTAATATTTTCTTCAAAAATAACAAATAAATCAGCATCAAATGAATTAGAAAATATACTTAACAAAAATACCTTTGAAACTCCAAAGCCATCTGAACTAATTAAATTTCTTATTAAAATAACTCGTAACAAAAACTCCCGTGTTTTAGACTTCTATGCCGGTTCTGGAACAACCGGTCATGCTGTTTTAGAACTAAATCGTGAAGATGGTGGAAACAGAACATTTACTCTTGTTACAAATAATGAAAATAATATAGGTATAGATGTAAATTATAAAAGATTAAGAAGAATTAATACAAATACAGATCTAAATGGTAATGAAATTAATTGTAAGTGATATCAAAAAAATAAACCTTATAATTCTAATTTAAATGTCTACTGACTTAACGAAAAAGAAGATTATATCAATATAGGATTAGAATCATCAAACAATGTTAAAGATTTAAAAGAAAAATGACTAAGTCTTATTAGGAACTTTGGTATAGATAATTCTAAATTTGATTATGATGAACTACTAACTGAATTATTAACCTTAAAACCTTATAAAAAGAATGACTAGAATCGGTGTACTAATAAATAAAATACAAGAAAATTTCTTGTATTTTATTTGCTTTTGTTAAACTATATATATAATTATTAAAATAATTATATATTAAGGTGGTGATATGCAAGTTAAATCAAAAAAAATTAATATTAAAATTAAAGATATTCAAAACCTTGAATTCTTCATCGATGATATTAATGTTTCAGATGGAGATTATTTTAATTTAAATGATATTCTCAATCAAGATCTAAAAAAAATTACAGATGAAACTGGGAAAATAAGAGAACAAATCATACAAAATGAAAAAAATCGACTTACTAAGGAAATACAAGAAAATTTAGAAAAAACTTTCACAAGAGAAATAAAAAATTCAAAGGAATACAATGAACTAAAAAGTGAAAAAGATTATGAAATTAATAAACTCATAATAGAAAATGTTGAAAAAACACAAAAACTTGAAAACGAACTTAAGGATAATTATTATAAGCAACTTGAGCAAGAGAGAAATAAGTTAAAAGATAAATTTGAAGCAGAAAAGAAAGATTATGAAAATTCTATTTTAAATAAAGAAATTGAAAACATAAAACTTAAATTTCAACAAGAACACCAAAAACAATTGATGGAATTGGAAAATGCACTTAAAATTTTAAATATAGAAAAACAATCTCTTCTAGAAAAAAACGAAAAACTACTTGCTGAATTTGAAGAAAAAAAACAGTTATCAACCAAACTTCAAACCGAGTTAGAAACCTTACAAAAATATAGATATAATAAATCAACTAAGGAATATGGCGAGGAATTTGAGAATCATATTTTTAATAAACTTGCAGAAGGTTTTGCATTCTCAGAAGATGTTAGTTTTGAAAAAACTACCAAACATATAAACAATAGAAAGCCCGATTTTAAAATAGATTTTAAAGATTTAAATATCTTAGATGATGATAAAAATTCATATGGAACTATTATAATTGAAGCAAAAAACAGAATCACTGAACAAGGATCAAAGAGAAACAAAGACTTTATTGAAAAACTCGAACAAGACCGAAAGAACTTTAAGGCTGATTTTGCAATTTTGGTAACTGAATTAGAACCTAATAGTGTTATTTATATTGAAAAAATTTCAGGTTATAATGAGATATTTATTGTTCGAGATGTTGCTTTAATAAATCTTGTTTTTTTATTAAAAAACATCTTACAAATAAAATATTCATTAAATGCAGACAAAATAGAATTTAATAGTAAAAAAGTAATACTTGAGAAATTCAACGACTTTGTAGAAAAAAATATATTAAATCATATCGAGAAATCAAACAAAGAAATTGAAGGTATTATTGAAAATGCAGATAAGATGCGAAAACTTTTATCTAGCATAGAAGATAGTGCAAATAATATAGCACATAAACATTTTTCAAAAATGCAGCGTAAGATAAGTGATTTTGGAAAATCAGAATTTATTAAAGAAATTGCTAAACTTGAAAAAGTGGAGCAAAAACTAATCGAGAAAAAGGATTCTGAATAAAATGCAAAAACAACAAAATAAAGTTACATGAAATATTTTTAAACGCGTTTTTGGTAATAATCCTGCATTAATTTGAAATAACGATTCACTTATTAGTGATATTAAACAAGAATATCAAAAGAGATGAAACAGAACTTGAGATAACATCGAAATAACTAACGAAGAAGATGATGAGCAATTTGTTAATTTTGATTATGAATTTTTCGAAAATCACGATATTGATGCATTACACGAATTAAATTTAGATTCTGTTAGTGATACAGAAACATATATAAAAGTAAACAAAGATAGTTATGATAATTATTTAAAAGATGCATTAAATTGATATTTAAATAAATATAATATTCAAAATTCACAAGTTAAATTTATTTCTTCGAAAAATGACTATCAAGCCAAGCATATCGATACATTAAATGCTATCAAGGATAATGAAATAGATTTAATCTTTAACGGAACTTTATATGATGTATCAGGTGATTTTGATTATATTGCACCTTTCTTTATTTATCATAAATCCTTGAACAAATTAGTTTTATTAAGTTATACAGCAAGATGTAAATATGAAATGTATTACAAACACTTCTATATTTATCAAATTTTTAAAACAAACAACATTAATATTAACGATATGTCGGTTTTAATAATAAATCCATGAGATAGGATACGTCGTAAGGTACAAAAAGGTAAAATAAACTTTTATGAATCTTTTGCTGCTGATGTTGCAAAATCTATCCGTAAAATTTCTAAGGATAATCCAACTACATATCAAAAACAGATGTTTGAAGCATTAGTAAGAACAGGTGATATTAATTTAAAATTAGGTTTTGATCATTATGAAAACAGTCATTTAGAATTTATTAATGTTATTAAAAGAAATGGTATTTCTTTTTCGCAAAAAACTGCTGATATACTTCATTCAACTGATGAAAAACTTTTTATTGTTGAAAATCTTTCAAAAGAAATTACCATTGAATTTTGGTCTTTTAAGATATATAAAAAAATTATTGAAAAAGCATTTAATGAATTTGGTAACAAAAGCAACTTTGATGCAATATATAAGTTCTTATCGACTGAAAAGGATAAAAAAATCGAATCCGTAAAAAGTTGATTGAATGACACTTTAAACTATCAAACAAATTCACAAAAAATATGAATTGATGAATGAAACTTTATTAATAAAGAACAAAAAATTGCTTTATATAAACTGTTTATAGGTCCAAATTTTGATGAAATTTCTTTTTCTTTCTTTAGCAAAAAAGAAAAAGAAAATTTAGTTGAATTTACAAGAAAAATAGAACTATATAATAAAAACATTAATTTTTTTAACTTAGATTCTTTGACAAAAATTCTCCCCTTACATCAAAAAGATGCTCGGATCTGTTGATATGATTATGAGGGTTTTTCTGACTTATATCCTCCTTTAAATAATATTGCTCCATATAATCAATTAGTAAATCAAGTTTCTGTTATTATAACTAAAAATGGCACTGAAGAAAAAGTTGAAAATATTGTAATAGATACAAAAGATTTAACTATATATAATTTAGTTGATTTAATCGATGTCATTTATTCAAATAAAGCAGATTGATTTGTTGTATATAACAAAAATTATGAAAATGCACGTAATAAAGAGATTAAGGATTTAGTTACTGAAAATTATCTAAACAACAAAGAATTTGAACAATATATTGATCAAAAATATAAAAGCATTCATTATTTTGCTGGTATGGTGGATTGAATTAATAATCACACAATTGATTTAGCTGATTGTTTTAAAAATTCAAAGCAAGAGAAAAAAAATTATGAAAAAATTACTGCTTTTTACGAAGATGGTAATAACATAAAAACAACAAAAGTTGATAAAGATTTTATTAAAGAAAACATAATAACTACTAAAAAACTAATTCATATCAACTTCCTAAAATACTATTTTTCTATTAAGAAAATAGAAAAATACATCACTCATATGAATTTTGATCTGAAAAACAAAATCACACCTTATTCAGAACTTGTAATTCAAAAAGGAACAATGGCAATGGAAGCTGCTATATTAAGATATTTAGGCGCAACCAATGATGCTGTATGACAAAACAATATCGTTCCTAACTTAAAAAAATATTGTGAAAATGATGTTCGTGCAATGATGATGGTGTATGATTTTATAATGTTTTTATTTTCTAAAGCATACGATAATTTATCCGAATTTGAATATCAACTTAAAATGGTTGAAAATATGGAATATACAGTTATAGATGGAAAATTATCTGTTGCAACAAAAAGATAATTTGTGGTACAATATCTATTAAATATATCGAGGTTTAATATGAAAAAAGTTATTTTAATAGTTATAGATGGATTAGGATTACGTAGGGAAATCCAAGGAAACGGTTTTGCTTTAGCAAATACACCAACCTTTGATAAATTATTTGCTGAATACCCTAATTCATTAATTCAGGCTTCTGGTGAGTTTGTAGGATTACCAAAAGGACAAATGGGTAATTCAGAAGTGGGACATCTAAATATTGGTGCAGGAACAATTGTGTATACAGGATTATCATTAATTAACAAAGCTTTAAAAGATGGAACTTTTAAATCTGCTCCAGCATTTGTAAAAGCATTCGAGGATGTTAAAAAGAATAATTCAACACTTCATCTAATGGGACTTTTATCTCCAGGTGGTGTTCACTCATTAGAAACACATTTATTTGAACTTCTAGATGCAGCATACGAATATGGACTTAAAAAAGTTTCTGTACATGCTTTTGGTGATGGTCGTGATGTTGCCCCTCGTTCAATCAAAGCATCAATGCAAAAACTACAAGATATCTGTGATAAATATAATTACAACATCGCAACCGTTTCTGGTCGCTTTTATGCAATGGACCGCGATAAAATGTTTGATCGTGTTGAAAAAGCATACACAACTTTATTAGGTAATTCGCAAAATAAATATCAAAATGCTCTTGATTATGTTGATTCGCAATATGCTAATGATATTTCAGATGAGTTTTTTATACCTGCACAAAAAGCAAACCTATCAGCAGATTCCTTTGTAAAAGATGGTGATTCGATTATTTTCTTTAACTTCCGTCCTGATCGAGCTAGACAACTAACTCATTTATTAATTGGTTCGCCTTTATACGAAAATAAACCGTCACAACCTGTTAAAATTAACCAATTTGTTTCAATGATGAAATATGAAGGAATTCAAACAAATATTGCATTTGATGAAATGGAAATTAATATGCCTATTGGTAGGGTTTTGGAAGAAGCAGATGTAAGTCAATTACGTGTTGCCGAAACACAAAAATATGCACATGTGACTTACTTTATGGATGGCGGAAAAGACATTGTGTTTAAAAACTCAAAAAGAATTATGGTTGATTCATTAAAAGTAGAATCATATGCTGATGCACCACATATGTCTGCTGAAGGTATTACCGATGAGTTATTAAAAAATGCTTTAGATTTTGATGTTACTATTATGAACTTTGCTAACCCTGATATGGTAGGACATACAGGAAATCTTAAATCTACTATTGAAGCAGTAAGTTTTTTAGATACACAAATTAAAAGAATTATTGATTGAGCACAAAGCAACAATATCACTGTATTTATAACAGCTGATCACGGAAATGCAGAAATAACTGAAGATGAAAGCGGAAAACCAGCAACCAAACATACAAGTAGTCCTGTTATGCTTATTTGCACCGATAAATCAGTAAAATTAAAAGATGGATGTCTAGCTAATATTTCACCAACTTTATTAGATTATCTAAATATCCCAAAACCAAAGCAAATGGATGAAGAATCGTTATTGATTAAATAACCATATGCTAATGTAATTTATAAAAGTACCTAATTAATAGGTACTTTTATAAATCAATATTTTTAACATATTTTGCATTATTTTCTATAAATTGTTTACGTGGTAAAACATTTTCACCCATAAGAATTTCAAAAATACGGTCTGCTCTTACTGCATCTTCGATTTGAACTTGTAACATTTTGCGGTTTTTCGGGTTCATTGTTGTGTCTCAAAGTTGAATAGGGTCCATTTCCCCAAGTCCTTTGTAGCGTTGAATTGTTATTTTTTGACTCTGATTAAATTTAGCAATAATTTCTTCTTTTTGTTGGTCATTAAAAGCATATTCTACCGTTCTTCCTTGTGAAATCTTATATAAAGGAGGTTGCGCGATGTAGATAAATCCATATTCTATTAAAGGTTTAAAATAACGATAGAAGAATGTTAATAATAAAGTTCTAATGTGTGCACCATCGACATCAGCATCTGTCATTATAACTATTTTATGGTATCTTAATTTATTAATGTTAAAGGTTTCACCCAATCCTGTTCCTAATGCTGTAATAAGCGACATTATTTCTTCATTTCCAAACACTCTTTCTTGTCTGGTTTTTTCTACATTTAGGATTTTTCCGCGAAGTGGTAATATAGCTTGGATATGACGATCACGACCCATCTTAGCTGACCCACCAGCTGAATTTCCTTCGACTATAAATAACTCTGAAATTTCTGCATTTTTTGATGAACAATCTGATAACTTACCTGGTAAACCTCCGCTTTCAAAAACATTCTTTCTACGAGCATTATCTCTTGCTGCATTCGATGCAAGACGTCCTCTACGTGCAGCTATAGCAATTTCTACTATCTTTTTAGCTAAATCGGGATGTTCATTTAAAAAGCGTTCAAAAGCTTCTGAATAAATCTCATTTACTGCTCTACGAGCATCTTTAGAACCTAATTTCGCCTTTGTTTGTCCTTCGAACTGTGGATCAGGGTGTTTTATTGAAATAATCGCTGTCATTCCTTCAATTAAGTCATCACGGGTAAAACGCTCTGATTCATTTTTAAAAATACCTTTTTCTTGTGCATATGAATTGACTAAACGCATTATTGAATCATAAAAACCAGATATATGTGTCCCACCTTCAATTGTTAGAATATTATTTGTATATGAAATTATATTAGAACGATATAAGTCAAAAAGGTATTGCACAGCTACTTCTACGCCTATAATAACTTCGTTTTGAGTATGTTCATCAATATATTTATATTCTCCTGAAGCATAAATAACATCATTATTCACAGGTTTATAACCTTCATCTACTTCTTTAACATAATCAATTATCCCATTTTCATATCGAAATTCTTGATAAGAATCGTCTCTTTCATCTTTAACTGTAACAAGTAAACCCTTATTAAGGTGAGCTATTTGTTTAGTATGATCTATTATTATATCTTTATCAAAACTCAACTTCTCCATTATTCTAAAATCAGGATGAAATTGAATTTTGGTCCCTGTCTCGTTTGGATCGCAATCAGCAATTACACTTGTGGGTGTTAAAGTTTGCCCACCATTATGAAATTCAGCAAAATAAACTTTCCCATTACGTTTAACTCATGCTTTCATCGAATCACTTAAAGCATTAACAACTGAAGCCCCAACACCATGTAAACCCCCACTAACTTTATATGCATTTGATTCAAATTTACCACCAGCATTAAGTTTGGTTAAAACTACTTCTAATGCACTTATACCAAATTTTGGATGAGCATCAGTAGGAATGCCGCGACCATCATCTTCTACTATTATATTTTCTTCTTTTGTTATTGTTATATGAATATTTTTTGCATATCCTGCCATTGCTTCATCAACAGAGTTATCTACAATTTCTCAAACCATATGATGGAGTCCTGATTTAGATGTGCTTCCAATATACATCCCTGGCCGCTTACGAACATGTTCTAAACCTTCTAAGTGTTTAATATTTGCTGCACTATAATCTTGTGTATTCTTTGCTGACATATTTTTACTCCTAAAGCATAAATATTTTTTAAATTATACCATTTTTGTTATAAATCCCTTGTTTTTATATAGAAAAACCTATGGTTTCGAGAAAATAGTATATAAATTTTCTTTTCAAAAGCCTTTTAAATTACTTTTTGATATCTCTTGTTTTTTAAGTAATTTTACATACATTTGCTTCATTTCTTCATTATATGTATAGTAAGGTGCTTTAGGATTTTTATCTTGAATATAATGAACTCTAGCAAGTCCTTTTTCTACTAATTTAGCATTAATCGAATTATAAAAATCATCTTTTGTTGATAAATATAAAACAGCAACTACCCTTTTATATTTATCAACTTGAATTTGCTGCATATATATTCTTTTATTTTCAATTAATTCTGATGTATATTGCTTTGCTTTCTGTGCATAATCATTTTCATATTTTTGTAGCTTTTCTTTTTTAAAATCTTTTTGAGTCTCAGGTGTATCAATTCCATAGAGCCGTATATGATATTGTTTATTAAATAAATCAGTTGCTATGATTGTATCACCATCAATAACCTTTTGAACCTTTATAGTAATATATTTATGGTTATTTTGTTTATTATGTTGATATAAAAATAAACCACTTGCAGATGCAGGAACAACCAACACACTTAAAAGAATTCATATTCATTTTTTAATTTTTTTCATATTCGCTCCATTTAAATTATTAATGATTTTTAAACACGAACTAAAAAAAGAACAAAAAGCGAACTTATAATCTTTTGTTGTTACCAGAAAGTAAAAAAATGCAGTTTACACTGCAAATCTCTTTATTTACTTAATAATAATGCTATTTCATCTTTGTAAATTGGTCCATCATCTGCTCATGGAGTTTCTAGTATAATAGGAATATTATCAAAATCAGGATCATGAACAAATTTTTTGAGTGTCTCGGTTCCTATTGTTCCTTTTCCGATGTTTGCGTGGCGGTCTTTACGAGAGAAAATTTCGTGCTTTGAATCATTTAAATGTATTACTTTGGTTCTTTCAAGCAGATTTCATCTTTTTAGCTCATTTTTAAAATTTTCATAATCTTGCAAATCATATCCAGAATCCCACATATGGCACGTATCTAAACAAACTTGTACTCGTTCTGAATCAACTCAATCTAAAATAAAACGAATTTGCTCAAAATTTATTCCAATTTCTGTTCCTTTTCCTGCCATTGTTTCAATGCAAATTACTACATCTTTTGTATTTTCAAGTATATATTTAAGTGAATCAACAAGTTGATCAAGTGCTTCTTGTGGTTCAAATTCTGTATATGATCCTGGGTGCAAGACTAATCATTTTAATCCTAAATAATTCATTCTTTTAATTTCTGCTATTAAAAAATCATTTGAAAAAGCATGTTTTGATGGACTTGCTGGATTAATAACATATGGTGCATGAACTATAATATCTTCTTTTGGAATCACATTAGCTCAATTTTCTTCATATTCTTGTAATTTATATTTTTCTACATCTACTCTCTTGGTAGTTTGTGGTGCTCCAAGATAAACCATCATTGTATTTGCACCGTTTTCTTGTGATTCTTTTACTGCCCCAGGTAAATAATGTGGAGCTTTAAAAGAAATGTGAGATCCTAATTTAATCATTGCTTACCTCGTTTTCCGAAGCATTTTGATTTGTTTCATCAATCACTTCAGTGTCCTTTTTTTTATTCTTTTTCTGTATATGTGCTTGCATTTCTGTTAAGAATGCTCCTGCTATAACCCCAGATGGAATAGCTATAATTGCTAAAGCAATCAATGCATTAACTGAAACTATAATTTTTGTAATTGGTGCATGTGGTAGTAAGTCACCATAACCTATTGTAGTTAATGTGATAGTTGAAAAATACAAAGCATCCACAAAATTCTTTACATAACCACTAGATAAATCTTGATAACTTTGATAATTATTTTCAAAATTTGCTAGGTTTGTCTGTAAATTAGGATGTTGTTGTAAGAATTTTTTTGTCTCTATTTCATTTAAATTTTTATAATTTAAAAATTCTTGTCACTGCTTAAAATCAATTTTTTGACTTTCTAATCAGTTTTTTTGCTCATTTTCTAAATATACTGTTTCATTATTTCATATCAATATCGCAAAAACAATTATCACTAAAATTACTAATAACAAAACATATGAGAGCACCTTTTTTTGTTTAGCAAAAACATCTATGATAATCTTAAACGGTGCAAAAAATGCCAACACTATAAATAAACGAATAAATCTAAAAATATTTAAGATTCTAAAGAAATTTATTGCTTTAGATAAAGCAGGTGAAATATGATTACTAAAATCCTCAATCACATGTAAAGACGTTAAAATACACAATAAAATAACAATCCCTGTCCCAGAAAAAATAAATTTTACTGTACTTTTTCACAACTGAATATCTTTATTTAAATTATTATAAATCCGATATGTAACTAAGTGTGCAACATAATCAAAGATAAAAAATGCAAAGGTAATAAGTTGTAATGTAGCAACAGCAGGTCCTCAATAAGGCTTAATCTCTTCGGTTGGTGAAACCAAAGAAAAAACTGAAATTAATGAAGCAAAAATTACTAAACCTACATAACCTAAACGAACAAAACGAATACGTTTAAGTTGATTACCTAAAACATCATCTAATTTTTTCGTTGACCAAACAATTGATGTGAAGATTGTTATAAAATTATCATAATGTTTTTTAAATTTTGACATTATCTTCTTGGTTCTAAAATTTCAATAGGAATTATTTTAGAAATAAATTCATGTGTTTCTTTATAAACTGTAATCATATCATCAATTTTAAAACCGATATTAGGATAATCAATGAATATTTTTGCTGAATAATTCTTCATATTATCATAAATTGATTGATAACCTATATCTGTAAATGTGTATTCACGCACCCCTAATGTAACAGTTAAAGTTACATAAACTTCGTGTGTTGAACATATAATATTTTTAATATTGTTCTTTTTAAGGTAGTTATTCAAACGAATAATTTCATCAATTTCTTTTTTGGTGCTTAGATGAAAATCGTGAATTTCTCAACGATTTTCCGAACAAGCTCTTTCGTATCCTTGAATTCTTTCAGCAATTTGCGAATCACTAAGACGATCATCTTTAACAAAAATTGCTTTTCGATCCTTAGGGTGTGTACTTAACATTACTTTGTTAGTTAAATCATAAAAACCTTTGGTCACATCAGGTTTGATTCAATTTATCCCCCGAACTTGATGTCCGTAAACTATAAATGTTGTATCATCTGTTTTACGAATAAAGTCAAATAATTCTTTATCATATTGTGGAATAAATACAACAATTGATCCGGGTTTTCAAGATAATGCATATCTTATTGAATCAATATATTCGGATGTTGAACTGCCTGAATAAGTTGTATTTACTCTTCTTCCTGTTTTTGCACAAGAAATGGTAATTCCACTTACAATAGATGCATATAAATTTTGCGCTCAAATTGGCATAATAATAAATACCGAATTATCACGACCTCGGATTAAACGGGCTCCTTGATTGGGATAATACTCATTTGCTTTTACTACGGCTTGAATTCTTTCTTTTGTTTTTTTAGACACGTATCCGTTGTTATAAAACCTTGAAATAGTTGAAATAGAAACTTTAGATTGTGCTGCTATGTCTTTATATGATAATTGTTTTTTGATATTCATAATTTAGATTATACCATAAATGGTTAAATGTGGAAATTTTCCACAAGTTCTTTTTTGTAGATTACTAAGTAATTTTTTAAATACAAATTCATAAAATAAATTAAAATATTTTATAATTTATTATAAAACATAAACATAAAAATAATTCTTTAAATCTTTCTTTTTTATTAAAATATATATATGATAAAAGTTAATAACATAGTTTTTAGTTATAAACCTGGGATTTTGCAGCCTGCATTAAAAAATGTTTCATTTCACATCAGAAAAGGTGAATATATAGCTGTTTTAGGTCATAACGGAAGTGGAAAAAGCACCCTTTCTAAAATTTTAGTTGGTTTGCTCAAACCACAACAAGGTTCGGTTTCTATTGATGGTATCGAATATCATCGCACTACATTGGTTCAGGTTCGCAAAAAAATAGGTATTATTTTTCAAAACCCAGATAACCAGTTTATCGGCTCTTCTGTTGAAGATGATATTGCTTTTGGACTCGAAAATCGATGTGTTAACCCAAAATTAATGAAAGATATTATCTTAAAATGTGCTACACGTGTCGGGATGCAAGATCATCTTGAAAGAGAACCTGAAAACCTTTCTGGTGGTCAAAAACAACGTGTTGCAATCGCCTCAGTTTTAGCATTAGATCCAGATGTTATGATTTTTGATGAAGTTACTTCGATGCTTGACCCAAAGGGCCGTCATGATGTTTTAAATTTAATTAAAGAAATTCGTGATTCAAGACAGAAAACTTTAATTTCCATTACACATAATATGGATGAAGCAATTTTAGCTGATAAATGTTTAGTTTTTTCAAATGGTGAATTAGTAGCATTTGGCTCACCACAAGAAATACTAAATAATAAAGACATAATTGATTTAGCGAAAATTGATTCTCCTTTTATTTATAAACTTAGCGAACTTATTAAAGGAATTAATCCAACCTATAACGAACAGGAGTTAATAGACAATATATGCAAGTAAAAACAAACAAAATTACACATATTTTTAATAAAAGAACTCCTTGAGAATTTACTGCTCTCACTGATGTTTCCTTAGATGTTGCTGATGGTGAATACTTAGGGATTATCGGATCAACTGGTTCAGGTAAAACTACTTTAATTGAACATCTAAACGGATTACTTAAACCTTCATTAGGAACAGTAGAATGAACTTTTTCAACTGATATATATAATAAAAAGTTAAAAAACTACCATACAGAAAAATTTCATATCATAAACGATTCACAAAAACGAAGAAAAATTAAAAACCTAAAAGAAATACGTAAGAAAATCGGGATAGTTTTTCAGTTTGCTGAATACCAACTTTTCAAAAATACTATAAAAGATGACATCGCTTTTGGTCCTATTGCATATGGTGTACCTAAAGAAGAAGCATATCAAAGAGCTAGAAAATGTTTGGAAATGGTAGGATTAGGTTCAGAATATTTGTCTCGCAGTCCTTTTGAGTTGTCGGGTGGACAAAAACGACGCGTTGCTATTGCTGGTATCTTAGCAATGAACCCTGATTTTATGGTTTTTGATGAACCTACTGCTGGATTGGATCCTGTGGGTGTGGTAGAAATCTTGGATATTTTAACCAAACTCAACCAAAGCGGTAAAACCATTATAAATGTTACACATGATTTAGACCATGTCCTAGAAAGAGCAAGTAAAGTTGTTGTTTTAAAAGACGGAAAACTTGTGCGACAAGGACAACCTTATGAAGTTTTAAATGATATTCTTTTTTTAAAAGAAAACAATTTACAGCCTCCCAAATTACTTGAATTTGTCTTTAAATTAAGACAAAACGGATTAGATGTACCTAAGGTAAAATCATTAAAAGAACTTGCTGATTTTATCAATTTATCAAGAGAGGATAAATAATGAAAAGTATTTTTGGTCGTTATATCCCTGGTAATGGTTTTCTTTATAATTTCGATCCCCGTATAAAGGTTTTTTTAACTGTTTTATATATTATAATGGTATTTATTGCTAGTTCATTTATTGATTTATTTGTTATTTTACTTCCTTTGGTAATTATTTATCTAGCATCTACTAAAAAAATTAGACCTTTATTTAAGTTACTTAAACTACCTATTTTTATTTCAGTTGTTATTTTCTTAGTTAATTTATATATCATAAATTCTGAATCAGTCTATAATGATCACTATCATAATGAACTTTTTTGAAGTTTTTATACATCTAAATCAGATTTTACCACCCCAATCAGTTGACAGCAATATTATTTAGGAACTAACTTTGATTATTCAACACTTGTAAAAACATTTGGACAAAATGCGAAAATCCAATATGGTGTTTCTTTAAATTCTATCAACAGAACTTTAGCATTGTTTTTAAGAATTTACATAATGGTTTTAATTACATCTTTGCTTACCAACACAACACGGCCTATTTTATTAAATAAAGCAATCGAAGATTTGATTTATCCTTTAAAATTCTTATTTATTCCAACACATATTATCGCTACAATTATCTCGATCGCTTTGCGTTTTATCCCAACATTAGTAGATGAATCGCAAAGAATTATAAAAGCTCAATCTTCACGTGGAGTGGATTTTAAAAATGGTAATTTAAAAGAAAAAATAACCGCATTTACCACCTTAATTATCCCTTTATTTGTTTCATCTTTTCAAAAAGCGGATGATTTAGCAAACTCAATGGAAACTCGTGGCTATGATCCATATGAAAAACGGACAAAATATCGACAAATTAAACCTACTTGAATCGATATATTAGTTTTATTAGCATTTATTGCATTAGCTATAATAATAATTTTTAACTATATTTATTTTAAAAATTATGATTTTAAATTTGGTGCTAACAATACCTTCTCAATAGGTCAGTATATACTTCCAAAATGATATCTTGATTTACGGGTAGTAGGTTAATATATTAACAAAATTCATTTAAGTCTTTTATATAGTCTTAAATGAATTTTTAAATTAAATTTGATTATAAAAATTTTTTTATTATAATTTATACAACATTTTAGAGTGTCAAGTAAAATTACTTGACAGCAAAGGAGGATATTAATGGTAAAAATAAGACTTAAACGTATGGGAAGTAAATTCAAACCAGTATATAAAATTGTTGCTGCTGATGCAAGAGCTCCACGTGATGGAAGATTTATTGAAGCATTAGGACACTACAATCCATCGACTAAGGAATTTGTTTTAAACAAAGAGGCTACAGTTAAATGATTAAATCAAGGTGCAAAACCTACTGACACAGTTGCGAACCTACTTAAAGCTCACAAAGTATCAAAATAAAATGAAAATCAATTTTTTAACCTTGTTTCCAAATTATTTCACACCTTTTTATCATGAAAGCATTATTCATAAAGCTATTCAGAATAATATTATTGAAATTAATGTTATTGATTTTAGAAATTTCAGTAAAGACAAACACCGTAAAGTAGACGATGAAATTTATGGCGGTGGCCACGGTCTTTTGCTTCAAGTTGAACCAATTGATTTAGCATTAGATTCATTAAAGAATCGTGGTGGTTATAAAATCTTAGTTTCACCACAGGGTAAAACTTTTAACCAACAAATTGCAAATGAATTATCTAAAAAGGATCAAATTACATTAATAACAGGTAGATACGAAGGTTTTGATGAAAGGGTTGTTGAACTAGTTGACTTAGAATTATCAATAGGTGATTATGTTTTGACAGGCGGAGAACTCCCAGCAATGGTTATTGCTGATAGTATAATTAGATTGCTACCTGGTGTTATAAAAGCAGAATCACATATTAATGACTCTTTTCAAGGACAAGGTTTATTAGATTACCCACAATATACCAGACCAAGAGAATATAAGGGTATGAAAGTCCCCGAAATCTTGTTTAATGGTAATCATAAAGAAATTGATAAATGAAAACGGAATGCGCAATATAAAAAAACATTAAAAAATCGCCCCGATATCATTGAAAGGATTCAAAATGAGAAATAAATTATTAGAAATTGTAGAACAAAGTCAGTTGCGTAATGATTTACCAAACTTTCAAACAGGTGATAATGTTCGTGTTTCAGTTCGTATCCGCGAAGGTGAAAAAGAACGTATCCAAGTTTTTGAAGGTTTAGTAATTTCTAAAAAAGAATCAGGAACAAGAGAATCATTTACAGTTAGAAAAATTTCTTATGGAATTGGTGTTGAAAGAACATTCCCTGTACACTCACCTTTAATAGCACACATCGAAGTAGTACGTTCAAATAAAGTTCGTAGAAAAAGATTATTTTATATGCGTGATCGTAAAGGTAAAAGTGCTCGTCTTAAAGAAATTAAAAGATAAAATATCCTATCCTCATTTAAACCACGCTGTGGTTTTTTTATCTTTTTGCATAAAACTTATATAATTTATTAGTTAGGAATAAATGAAAAATGGATTTTTAATACTTATTTTGTTTTTGTCTTTTGTTTTTGCTTTTTTACCTTGGTATATAAACAAAAAGACAAAAAACAAACTTAGAAAAAGATGGATAAAAATTAGCATCGGAATTACATTATTAATATACTTTGCTGCAGCAAGATGATTTAGAGATATTGCTTTAATTTCCGAAATTACATCAGCACCTAGCAATGATTTTTATCGAAGCACTGTTTTGTCAAAATCACTTTTACTCGATATATGTCCGATGTTATATTTAATAATTAGCATCCTGTTGATAAATGAAAAAAACCATAAAATAATTTCTTATATCGCTCCGACAGCAGCCCTTTGTGGGTTTTTAACAGTTATTTTTGTTCCTTATACTGAACCACAAGCATCAATAAATTTATGATATATTTTTATCGGTACATCATTAAACAAACTTTATTTTATGTCGCACTTTATTATATATGTTATAGGAGTATATTATTATATATCCTATCACGATAATAAATACAAAGATATAATTTACACAAATATATTCTTCCTTATTCAACTTATATATACTACTATAATGATTTTTGAACTTAACATAACACACAATGCCTCTGGTTTAGTAAATCAGGATTGACAATATGGAGGAGAATTTTACACAATTGCCTCTATTGTACCTATTCCAATTCCATATATTGCAATAGTATTTCACATAAGCATTATTTTCTTAATTTCTTCTTTAGTGTTTTTTAAGGTTTTTCTTTATAGAAAATGACAAAAATTTCTACAAAGAAAACAAGAAATTTTACTTCAAAAAATATAAAATACATAAATTTTAGATGTTATAATTTTATCTATTAATAAATAGATAAAAGAAAGGTTATATGAACTTAAAATACGATTATCCTTATGTTTTTAAAGATAACAACCAACCTAAAAACCCAATTATTTTTGTACATGGATTTAACTCAAGAGCAGAAATTCATAATGTTTTTATGGATAAATGAACCCTAAGTGATTATTATGCAATTTCTTTTCCAGGAAACAACTTATTAGAAGCAAAAAATAATGATGAAATTAGCGTTAACGGTTTTTCTGATTTATTAATTAAATTTATCAAACAAAATAATTTAAAAGATGTAGTTTTAATTGGCCATTCAATGGGAGGTGGAACTATTTCGCTTGCTTATAAAAAAGCACCTGAACTATTTTCAAAAATGATTTATGTTGCTCCGATGAATAAATCATCATTAGTTAAAAAACAAGACTATTTAGATACATATTTTCCTAAAACTTTTGATGATTATAAAGTTTTCTTAAAAGCACTCTATTTTGATCCAACTAATCTATTTGAAAATAAAGATTTTATGGAAAATGAAAGAAACAACTTTAATCCTTGACTTTATAACAATCCTACAATTTTAAAACTCGGACACAGTTTGCCAGATATAAATTTGATGAATCAAATTGAAGCAGGATTAAATAAAATTAATGTTCCTACCTTATTAATGTTGGGTGAAAAAGATGCTGTTATTGATAGAGAAAACTGCATCAAATATTTTAAGGAAAATGTTAAAGATATCCAAATTGAAGTTTTTAATAAAGTTGGTCATATGCTATATTTTGAAAGCTTTGATAAATACTTTAAAATTATAAGTGATTTTTACAAGAAATAACCAAAAGCACTGTATACAGTGCTTTTTATATTAAACTATTATTGCCTGATAGTAATTATTTTGATATCTTGTGGTAAATTATCTAGTTGATCTACCAAAAATCTGGGAAAGAAATTAATGTCTTTAAGTTTGTCAATATCTATTCATTTAAAAGCAAAAACATTTCCGTTTTCTTCAAATGTAAATTCTGGTTTTGATATCTTTTCAAATGAAACAGGTATTGCTGAAACAATTATAGATAATTCATGGTAACGTTTTAAATTAAAACTATTTACATAAAACGACTCAATCAAAAAATGCTTATGTATATTCACAACATTTATATTCAATTCTTCTTTGATTTCACGTAAAACCGCTTCATCAATACTTTCGTGCATAGCAACTTTCCCACCTGGTAAATATCAATAACCATTCCACGGATCACTTGCTATTAAAATTTGATTCTCTTTACGAATAATCACCCCAACACGATATTTAAAACGATCACCGTTTTCTAATTCAAAAAATACATCTGACATAACTTTCCTTATCAAAAAAACCACCTGACACAACACTTCCTCATATGGCTGCTGTATTTCTACCCTGACCAAGTTAGTGGGTTATTGTTCTGATGGCTAATATATTATATATAATTTATACAAAAATCAAAGGAAGGAATAGTATGTTTTAAAAGTTTAAAGTAGGACGCTGGGGTGGTACCACCCCGGCGTCCTACTTTATATTTAACAAAATGATTACATATTGATGATATCCAATCGGATGTTAAAGGAATAATTGATAAAGATATAAAAATCCATTCATATGCTTTAGTAAAACAAGAAGAAAAAGTTTTATCTCTTAGTGTGGGAACAGGTGAATTAAGTCCCAAAAGCATTACAAACAATCAACAAATCTTAGACAAAGAATATGATACCTTAGATAAGGTTACTAAAAAGTTTAATTCTTTTTATGATTACTTTTTTAAAGCAACAACAACAAAAGAACAAGGACTTGAATTGATTAGTATTTTAAAAGATAATGTAAACACTTTCAGAAAAGATCAAAATGTTATGAATGCAATTCAATGAAGTTCTGATAGTGCAAAAAAAGAAAAATTAAATAAAGTGATTAAGAAATTATTTGCAAATCTTAAGTTGAAAAATCATATTCTTTATTCGGAAATAGAAGAAAAACCTCAACTAAAAGAAAAAGTAATAGATTATTTTTTCTTTTCTCTTTCAAACTACGATTCTTTCAAAAATCAATCGTCTTAAACAAAGAGAACACCTTTTACAGATGTTCTCTTTGTGTATCTATTATTCATCTTTATATAAATTTTTCAAATACTCATAAAATTGTTTTGTTTGATCATTGTTTAATTCTGGATTGATAGTTATTGTCTTTGTTTTATCAAGGTATTTTATATCCATTTTTAATTCCGACATCATATTATAAAGTGGTATATCATAATTTACTCCTAAACCACTTGTATCTACAACATTAAAGTGTAAATTTATTTGATTTTTGTTTTTATCATCGACGACAAGACTTATTTCATCAATAGCAGGACTCCGTGTTCAACCTTCATACATCAATAAATTTTTGGTTTTGAAAAATTTATCAATATCTTCATTATTTAAATAAATTTCTTTGAATTTTTCTCTATTTTTTTGTTGAAACTGTTGTTGTGTTAATGTATTTAAGTCTATTTTCAAGTTTGTTTGTAAGTGATTTCTTCAGCCAAATGCCCTTACTGTCTCTAGACTAAATTTGTTTAGAAATTTTTCGTCTAACTCTTGCTCTGAGGTAATTAATTCATATTTATGATCAAAGATATATTTAAACTTTCCTTTATTTTCTGTATTACCTGATCAAAAGTAAGTAAAATAAGGATCATAAATTGTTTGGATATTATTATCTTTATTATATTTAGAAATAAGAGATTTAAATTTTGTTATATCTGATATCTCATAATCTTTTATTTCTTTTTTATTAGAGTCAAGAGATGAGGAAGTACAAGAAGCAGTTAATAAACCTAAACTAAACGAAAAAGGAAAAAATCATTTCTTTAGTTTTTTCATACTATCTTTCTTGAACTGTATATGTCATTGCTAAACTATCATTAATCGAATTATCAAACAGTGCATCAGAATATTTTTTCACTTTTAGTCTATATATCCCAGATTCTGGTGTTATATATTCTAAAATCTCATCATTAGAATTAATCGATGTGATGCTTTTTACAACAGTTCACTTCCCAAAACTATCCTTTTTTTCTCCAAATTGATTAAGTTGTTTTCTTTCATATAAATATCCAGGAGCAACTACATTAGGTTTTGCAAGTGAATTATAATTGTCTGGAAGAAGATAATTTGAGTATGGTGCTATTGAGTCTTTTGGATCTTTTGATCAATGGTAATAATCTAATGCTCCTACAACTAAGTTATTAAATGAAAGAGATTTTCAATTTATTCATTCATTTTCTATTCCGTTTTTATTGTTTCCATTACCTGAAGCAAAAATATTTACAACACCATATTTTCTTGATATATAATCTAGAAAAAGATTGATTTCACTATAATCCTTTCTTTTATTGTTTGGCCCTGCTCCGTAACTATGATTTATAACCCTTACTCTTTTATTTTTAACCATTCATTCGATTGCTTTTTGTCATTCTGAATCATAAAAGTATGTAGAATAGAAAACTTTTGAATATCTATCATAACCATGTGTACCTGCAACTATATTTGTTACCTCGTTTGGGTGATGTGATAATTTTGAGTTTGAAATGTTATTTCACTCTATACCATATCTTAGAAAACCATCAAGCTTTCTTTCATCTAACATTCCGTTAACTTCTATAACTCCTACATTACCAATATTATTGTAGTATCGATTATCCTCTTTGTCTCTTTGCTTTTTAAAATCAACAAATTCTACATTTTTTGATATATCTGGATATTTATTTACTAAATAATATACATCTTCTTCATTTGTTTTATTAGTGTCGGATAATTTTTTGTTTTGAATTTCGTTAGGAAATACAATTCCTTTAAAAATTTCTTTTTTGTCTATTATATTTTTAATAAAGTTTTCTCTTTGATTTTCATTATCAAAATAAAATCAAACAATAGGCATCATTGAACTTATTTGATGTTTTTTAAATAAAACACCAGAATTTTGTATTTTATTAATAAATTCTTGGTTTTTTTGTTCTACTCAACTTTCTTCGTGAATAGAATTTTTTTCTTCATAATTTAATAGTAATTTTAATTCGTAATCGTTATTTATAGGTACATTTCTCACAGAATTAAACAGTTGTCCGTTTTTATTTATGCGAATCTCTAATTTTTTGTTTTGATATTCTAAATATCAAGGTTTTTCTTCTTTTTTTGATATGCTTGTAACTGTTAAGGTAGCTATACCTATAACTGATGTAATAAAAACACCGCTAAATAAAAATATTTTTTTATGTTTAATTTTCATATATCTCCTTTTAGTAATTTTGTAAGAATCAAATTACTTATTTAATTTCTTACAAAATTATTTTACATAAAAAGAAATATTAATACCAGAAATTTTTATTAAAAACATATTTTCTTTTTGATATCTGCAAAATTTGTGAAAACACACAATCCTTGCTTCCTACATATTTTATTATTTATTAAAAAAATATGTTATATAATTTTTTAAATATTTAATATTTATAAAATATGAAATAACATAATTTATATAACATTTTAGAGGAGACATAAATGTCAGCAATTAAAAAAATACATGCACGTGAAGTGTTGGATTCTCGAGGAAATCCTACTGTTCAAGTAGAAGTTACAACTGAATTAGGTGGATTTGGTTCAGCAATGGTTCCTTCGGGAGCTTCAACTGGTTCAAGAGAAGCTTTAGAACTAAGAGATAAAGGTTCTAAGTATGAAAAAAATTGATTCGGTGGAAAAGGAGTTATGTTAGCTGTTGATCATGTTAACCAAATTATTGCTCCTGCTATTGAAGGTATTGAAGTTACTGAGCAACGTTTAATTGATCAAAGAATGATTATTTTAGATGGAACACCAACTAAATCTAAATTAGGTGCTAATGCTATCTTAGGTGTTTCATTAGCTGTTGCTCGTGCAGCTGCAGATGAATTACAATTACCACTTTATAAATACCTAGGAGGTTTTAATGCACACCAATTACCCCTTCCTATGTTAAATGTTATCAATGGTGGTGAACATGCTTCTAATACCCTTGATTTCCAAGAATTTATGATTATGCCAGTAGGTGCTAAATCTTTACGTCAAGCACTACAAATGGCAAACTTTGTTTTCCATAACTTAGCTAAATTACTTAAGAAAAACGGACACGGTGTTCAAGTAGGTGATGAAGGTGGATTTGCTCCAAACTTTAAATCTCACGAAGAAGCCTTAGATTTTTTAGTTGAAGCTATTAAACTTGCTGGATATCAACCAGCTACATCCGGAGAAAACGCTGTTGCAATCGCAATGGATTGTGCTTCATCAGAATTATACAGAGATGGTGTATATACTTTCGGAAAACTTAAAGAAGCAATCGAATCTAAAAAACCTGGTTTTGAACACTTAAATGATGTTAAATTAACTTATACAACTGATGAAATGATTAAATACCTTGAATCTCTTGTTTCAAAATACCCTATTATTTCTATAGAAGATGGATTAGCAGAAAGCGATTGAGCAGGATTTAAAAAACTTACTGCTGAAATAGGAAATAAGGTTCAAATTGTAGGTGATGATTTAACTGTTACAAATACTGAAATTCTTAAACGTGCTATTGAAGAAAAGTCAATGAACTCTATTTTAATTAAAGTAAACCAAATTGGTTCATTAACAGAAACTTTTGATGCTATCCAAATGGCTCAAAAAGCAAATATGACTGCTGTTGTATCTCACCGTTCAGGGGAAACCGAAGATAGCACTATTGCAGATATAGCGGTTGCTATGAATACAGGACAAATTAAAACCGGATCAATGTCTAGAACAGACAGAATTGCTAAATATAATCGATTATTAGCAATCGAAGAAGAACTAGGAAATACAGCAACTTTTAAAGGTATTAATTCTTTTTATAATATTAAAAAATAATTTATTTTATGAAAGATAAAAAATATTTTTATAAAATGAATGCTTATTTTAAACAAAGAAAGAAAATTAAACAAGGACATAAAAATTAACAGAAAATTAATATTGTATCATCTCGGCATATTGCTGAGGTGATTTTCAATCTAAAACAGATTGAATTCGTTTTGTATTATATCAAATTATGTATTGGTGTATTAGTTTTTTTAATTCAT